>CALHBW010000544.1 GCA_937930625.1 uncultured Saprospiraceae bacterium
CGCCGCTTTTGTGATGGGGGTATTTCACGCATTTTTTTCACACCATAATAAAACACATTCCAAGTCCGCTGTATTCAGGTTTTTCGCTTGTTTTATTTCGGTTAATTTTTGTTGAAGATTGGCGATACAAGCCATTTTCTCTTGCTTATCTGCACAGCGAATGAGTTTTCTAAATCCCGCAAGAATAATTTGCCGATGCTCGTTCAATTCGCCTTTTTTGGTCAGTACTTTTCGGGTAGATTCTATTCTGTTATCCAAATTATCATCTTCATAATCGTAATACATTGGCAATTGTATAATACGTGCGTTGTTGATAAAGCGTTGTCCTTGCAACACATTTTCTGCATTTAATATTTTGCTCAACCAGTAGATGGCAGCATCCATTTTGCCACCAAACCAAAAAGCCACCATGATGTTGGAACAGTAAGCCAATTGTCTTCTTTTTTCAATCACTGCGCTCAATTCCTCCCATCGTAATTCGACGTTTTCTGCTATTTTTATCGCTGATTCAAATTCATAATTATTGAGATAATAAAGTAAGGTTTTGAAATAAATGGTGTTGAACATACTTATATCATCTTCGGAAATATTGAGTTTCAATTTATCTATAATTTCCAAGTGAGCATCGTAGTAATTTGCCTGACCTGCAACAACTAAATACCTGCATAAATTTCGTTTGTCTTCCTTGCTAATTTTTGTTTGGGTTTCGGGATAAGTTTCAATCAAATGCTTGGCTGCGGCATGTGCTGCGTCCCAATCACCGAGATACCCATAATAAGCACTTTGTGTATAATAAAAATCGCGTTGGGCTTTGATAGAAAGTTGTTCGGGCTGAATGTCTTGTAATAGATTGATGACGGTCTGTTCAAATACTTGTCGGTTTTCAGTTTTTTCGATTTTTGGGTCTTTTAGAATGATGAGTTGGGTACGAATCGCCGCGCTTTCCATTTTCAATTCATCATCGTGCATTACCTGTGCCGACTCGCGGGCTTCCAAGACTTCAATGACCTTGTCGTCATGCTTGTTGGTGTCTTGCAAAATCTGCGTTTTGCGTTCCCACGGAAATAAATCGACCAAGACAGAAAAGCACTCATCTTTTTCGGCTTTTTGGCGTATTGTTCTTAGCAAACTTTCGTATTCGCGTAACAAAGTCTTGTCTTTCGTGGCTTTTTGATACAAAATAGGCAACAAATTCATCTGCAAACGCAAACCGGATTCTGTGGTGCGTTGGGCGTGATACACGCTTAGACTTTCCATGATTTTATCCTTCAATTGCGTTTTTTTTCGTGCCAATTGACTGATAAATTTTTCGCCTGCAAAATGCGCCATAATTGCCGATTCGTCGTATTCCTCACTATCATCCAAAAATTCAAATAACAACAAATAATCCGGCTTTTCCCTCACCGAATTGAGGCGAGAGTACTTGCCGAGATAGGCTTTTTCGGCGGGTGTCATCGACTTGATGAGGGCGAATAATTTGTCTTGTGTCATTTGCTTTTTATCAACTTCAAAGTTGCTTTATTGCCATCATTATCTATCATCTCAAGTAGGTAAATTCCAGCTGGATGATGGATTTCTTGTTGAATAAAGCGGATATTTCGGAAGTCGTTACTTTCAAGTATTTGTCCCGAAACGGAAAGCAAACGGATAGTCAAATTCTCCTGAACTTCATCGAACTCAATGGTGAAATTTCTATTTGTTGGGTTAGGAAAAAGGACAAAATTATCTGCCAATGAATTTTCAACCACTCCTACTGTGGTTTGCCTCAGTTTTTGGACGAAAACATCCAGACTACCTAAAGAAGTTAGGTTTTGTTCATCCGTTCCCGGATCAAAATCTACGGTTCCTCCAAATGAGCCTGTCGTATATACATTTTTATCGGCATCAAGAACGATAGAATTTCCGGCTTGATATTCCTCTCCTCCCATTTGTTGCACCCAGACAAAATTACCATCTGCATCCAGTTTCTGAATGAAGATGTCTTTAGACCCTTTTGAAGTAAGTTCTTGTACGCCTGTTCCGGGGTCAAAATCCACGGTCTCACTAAAACCCCCAGTAGTATATACATTTCCTTCATCGTCTGTGGTAATGGATAGTCCCTCTTCGTCATAAATACCACCCATTTGTTTTGCCCATAGAAAGTTGCCGTCCGCGTCCAATTTTTGAATAAACATATCCATGAAACCTGTATTTGGTGTAGTGAACTCTTCTACACCTTCGCCGGGATCGAAATCTACCGTAAATTTGAAAGAACCTGTCGTATATACGTTGCCGTCTTTATCAATGGTAATGGCGTTTCCCACGTCCCAGTTAATGCCCCCCATAGCTTTTGCCCAAATGAGTTTACCATCCGGATCCAGTTTTTGAATAAAAATATCGCTGCTGCCCCATTTGGAATCCAAATTATATACACCCGGTCCGGGGTCAAAATCTGTTGTTCCCTGAAAATATCCGGTCGTATATATATTCCCATTCTTGTCTGTTGTAATGCCTTTACTTTCATTCCAATCGGTACTTGCCATACACTGCGCCCACAGAAAATTGCCATCGGTATCTAATTTTTGAATAAAAATATCGGGCCACCACTGTGTTGAAGATAAGTTTTCTACACCCGGTCCCGGGTCAAAATCGGCAGTTCCCTGCAAAGACCCCGTAGTATATACATTCCCTTCGGGGTCGGTGGTAATGGCATTCCCGGTCATATCATAGGTTCCTTGAATTTTATTTGCCCAAAGGAAATTGCCATCAGTGTCCAGCTTTTGTATGAATACACTGGATGTGAATCCGACACTTAGGTTGTACACGCCCACACCCGGGTCAAAATCTACTGTTCCTCCAAACCAACCTGTTGTATATACATTCCCCTCAGCATCAGTAGTAATGGCATTACTAATATCCCAACTACCTCCGCCTATTTTTTTCACCCAAATAAGATTGCCATTAGCATCTAATTTTTGAATGAAGATGTCGTATCCTCCGGAGGATGTTAGATTTTGTACATCTGTTCCCGGGTCAAAATCTACTGTTCCCTCAAAACGTCCTGTGATGTATATATTCCCGTTCACATCAATGGTAATAGAATTTCCTCCATCATAGCCTTCTTCGCCTGTCTGTTTCACCCATTCTAATTCCGGATTTTGTGCATTACTTGTCAGTATGAAACAACAAGCAAGTAAAGTCAAATAAGTTTTTTTCATGTTAAATTTGTTTGAGTGTGACACACATTCATGGATTTATAATATGAAATCAAAAAAAATAAGCCGTATAACAAAATAATGGGAAACTCCGTAATGACTGCTTTAGCTGTCAAGTAGGTTAAATAAATATTTGTATATTATTGTTTTTGAATTAATTAAAAATAAAAATAATAATACACTTGACAGCTAAAGCAGTCATTACTGTATTCGCGGTCAGCCTGTAAAGCAGTCATTACGGTATTCACAATCGGCATTTATCAAGCCAACAGATACATTTTAA
>CALHBW010000545.1 GCA_937930625.1 uncultured Saprospiraceae bacterium
TTTGCGAAGCAAAAAACCGGGATAGCCATTTAACTTTGCCTAAAGCGAATACTCGTCAGACGAATCACTTTATTCAGTGCGAATATTTTATGAGACAAATCACTACATTTCACAAAACCTTCGTCAGACGAGTAATAATCCCGCAAGCAAACTTAGACGGGTAGCCGATTTTTATACAGATAAAAAGGACACAGTAAATCTTTTTGGGTAGTGCTATAAATGTAATGCTCAAACTTGCCTTGCATTTTGAAAATGCAAGGCAAGTCGCCATGAATTAGCATTACATCTAAAGGACTACCGCTTTTTGAAGCTATTAACCGGATAAAAATACATCATATATCCAAATTATCCAAGTAGCTATTGATTCATTTTGCAAGCCTACCAACAAATTCAAAAAAATAGATAATGAGTCCCAATAAAATCGTACATTTATCCTCATTTTCTAACCAACAAAATACCACTTCAGTGCAATTTCAAATTTTAATTTGAATTTAAACTTGCGCTTGAACTTGACTCTTGAACTTGAACTTAATCAATGTCTTATACAACAAAAACACCATTTCACAGCGTCAGACTGCAATTTACGGGCAGCGATGCCTTCGTGCCTCTATTTGAGCAAAGTGCGATTCGCTTGAATGGCGATACAGACGCACTCACGCGGGATTTCCAACGATTATTTCAGAAAAAAGTCATTGATAAGGGAAATTACGATAAGTTCCTCGGCTACCATCATACGAAAGGGTACGAGGTCGGGACTTTGAGCATACATATGGAGCAACCCAAACACCGCCGTCATCCTGCTTTTGATTTGGAATTTGATTACTTGTATCAGGAAAGCGAAAACGGTTGTTTGGGCATCATTCCGGCTATCGGGGCGGAGGCTTTTGGGACAGATGAAAAGGATTTGATAGACAAATTGGAGGAAAGTATTCGCCTGAATTTTAAACGAAATTCACGGATGCGCTCCATGTATTTGGTTATTCCGACGCTGTGGTATGAGTCCTTGAAACTGGAAACCACCGAATTGAGCCTCGATTTTTTAACACCCGGAGAACTCGCCAAAATTGACGATGCAAAAAAAGACGAATGGCTGCCCAAAGTAGCGCGTATATTGGTCATTCCGCGTCGCGTGGCATATGGGCGTGAGGAAGAATTGGAACGTATGGCGCGGGTCTTGAAGGGGCGATTTAATCGAAATATCCTACTCGTAGGCGCGTCAGGTGTGGGCAAGACCGCGCTCGTATGGGAACTCGCGCATCAGAAAAAAGCTTTGGGCTTCAAGCAGATTATTTGGGAAACCACCGCTTCCACGCTTATCCGCGAATTGACGGGCGATGTGGGCTGGGAGCAAAATCTCGCCATCCTCTGCCGCGAACTTTCCGAGAAGGGCGAAGTGTTATATGTCAGGAATTTTCTGGAACTTTTTGAGGTCGGGCAATACGCCGGAAATAATGTGAGTATGGCGGAGTACATCCGCACGTATTTGAGTAGGGGAGAGGTCAGTCTGATTACGGAATGTACGCCCGAAGAACTCGCTCAAATCGACGTGCGAAGCCCCAACTATACCGCACTGTTTCAGACGATTAGACTGGAAGAACCGCGCACAGGATTGGAAGAAATTATCGTAAAAAAAGTAAACGACATCGCTCGTATAGAAAAGGTCGTCATTGAGCCGGATGCGATAAAAGAAACCATTCGACTCAATCGCCGTTTTACGCCTTATTCGGGCTTTCCCGGCAAACCGATTCGCTTTTTGGAGAGTATTTTATTAAATCAAAAAAATGCGGATAAACGCGAGCAGAAAATTCAACGACAAAAGATACAAACGCGCATTGACCGTTCGGGCGTGATAAAATATTTTTGCGAAGAAACGGGAATGCCTTCCTTTATGGTCGATCCGAATCAAAGTATTGATGTGGGCGAAGTGCGCGATTTTTTCCGCAAGAATGTCTTTGGTCAAGACCCTGCGGTGGATAGCGTGACGAATATGTTTCCGGTGGTCAAAACCGACCTTTCGCGACAAGGAAAACCAATTGCTTCCTTCTTTTTTGTCGGTCCTACGGGCGTAGGAAAGACCGAATTGGCGAAGGTATTGGCAGAGTTTATGTTTGGCAATCGCAAACGTATGGTACGCTTTGATATGAGCGAATTTAGTAATCCGTATGATGTACAGCGATTGACAGGCTTGGGCTATTATCAAGATGGCTTACTGACGGCAGCAGTGCGGCGCGAGCCATTTTGCGTGTTATTATTTGATGAAATCGAAAAAGCCGACCCAACTTTCTATGATTTGCTACTACAATTATTAGGTAGCGGACGCTTGACAGATAGCTCCGGCAGGTTGGTCAATTTTTGTAGTACGATTGTGATTATGACCTCAAATATTGGCGCGAAAGCCTTGCAATCGGATAGAATTGGTTGGAAACAAGAGGTTGATATTGAGTCGGTTAATTTGCATTTTATGTCCGAAGTGCAAAAGCATTTTCGCCCCGAATTGCTCAATCGTATGGATGAGATTATTCCATTTCAACCTATTTCAAAAGATGTCGTCAAATACGTCGTCAATCGTGAAATCGGCTTATTCAAAAAACGAGAAGGCATCGCCTATCGCGACATTGAACTGAATATTTCGGACGAGATTTTAGACCACTTTGCCGTGACAGGTTACGACCCGAAATATGGCGCAAGACAGATACAACGGACTTTGCGCGAAGGACTGGTTTTGCCTTTATCGAAGCAATTAAATTTATATGATTTTGAAGATAAATTGGTCATAGATGTCACCTTGAAAGATGGTGGAATCCACATCGAGGTGCAAGCCGACCCCTTGAAAATGGAACTACTCGTAGAAGAACTCGCGCGTGACCGTTGGACGGAACATGCGGCGCATCTTCGCCGTAGTATCGCCAAGATGCAGGAGGGAAGTTTTTATCTGAAATTGATGAGTGATTTGGATATTTTGGAGCGCGAAAAACGACGCGATTCCAAGAAGTTTTGGGCAGACGCAGAGAAGGCACAGCAATATACGGATTCTATTCAAATCAAAGAAAGTGTGGCATTGATGACGGAAGATGTCCGCGATTTGGAAGAAGATTTTGTCTTGGTGAGCATGGGCTTGAAGTATTATAATGAAAGCCTCGTTAAGCGTACTGAAGCATGGGAAGCCGGATTTGAAGCCCAAAAACGCGAACTCTATAAGCGCGTACATCCCAATTGCGACCATCGAAAAATTGCACTGATTGGAAATTATGCCGTAACTGCGATTTCATTGTACATTGACTTAGTTAAATCGCAAAATTATGATTATCAATTATTTGGATTGTGGTATCGAAAGGAATATTATGAAGAAAAAGTAACCACGATAATCACAAAAGAAGACGGCAGCAGCGAAACACATAGCGATATGCGAAAGGACTATGTACGCGTAGAAGAGCGAATAGATAAAAAGCTGACTTTCAAGCCGGAAGAAGATGGTGATACATTTGTTGGTGTAGAAATTCGCATTGACGGCGATTGCGCGGGTGTCTATCTCGATGGCGAAGACGGACTGCATAAATGGAAATTGAAAAACGGACACCAAGAGTCGTACTTCGTACAGAGTACAAGCGAAGATGAATTGAAATTGCCCGAAGATTTGAACCGAAAAAATCTATTCAAAAACGCTAAAGAACGCCGCACCTACGAACCTTCTCATTTGAAGGATAAGCATTACAACATCGACCGCGAAATCCAACGTGGCAATTACTTGGATTTGATTAAAAATGCTTTGGATAAGCGATTGGAGAAGAAGATTGATGAGGTGTTGGCGTGAAATAGTCGATAAATAGCTTTTTCGTAAAAAAAACATATTGTAAAATTTAAATACATAAATACACGATATTAATTTAGGCAGAAATGTAGCGCGG
The DNA here is from genome assembly GCA_937930625.1 of uncultured Saprospiraceae bacterium. Classification (GTDB taxonomy): domain Bacteria; phylum Bacteroidota; class Bacteroidia; order Chitinophagales; family Saprospiraceae; genus JAHDEO01. The sequence goes on from CALHBW010000545.1 coordinate 3,906, forward strand.
CACTTCCAGTCCGCGTCGCGAATGTATGACAAAACTAACGAGGGCGCGGACTGGAGGTACCACGCTACAAGTGAAGCTGAATTGAAATTAGCGGAAGATTAGAATGGTTTTTTCGAAAAAAAAACACGTTACAAAATTCCAACATGTAAATATATGGTTTTAATTTAGGCGGAAATGTAGCGCGGCACTTCCAGTCCGCGCCGCGAATGTATGGCAAAACTAACGAGGGCGCGGACTGGAAGTACCGCGCTACAAG
>CALHBW010000546.1 GCA_937930625.1 uncultured Saprospiraceae bacterium
CAATGTCTTCGCCAAATTGAGAATTGAGAATGTATAATTGATAACTAATTTTATTTTATAATTTGTAATTATTTAATTTTAAGTTTTTTATGAAATAAAAAATAAATTAATTATCAACTCTCAATTATCAATTCTCAATTTGGCGAACATATTGATATAAGTCAATGTGTTCGCTAATTTTGAATGATGAAAAATATTTAATTTGTTAATTCCAAATATGCTCTCTTAAATTCATTTGTCGGTCAAAATTTCATAATTCATAATTTGGCGAAGATATTGATAAGTTTGACCGTATTTCATTTGTATGCTCTTAAAACTGGTTGCTGCCAAGCAGCCTTTTTTATTTTTTTACCAACATACTTCAAGACAGCCAATAAAAACCTTAGTTTTGCGGATACAATGCGACAATGGGGAAATGCGTTAATGCTACAATGTAATGAATGAATGAGTGAATTCTGAATGAGTGAATAATTATGTAATAATGCGATAATGATAAAATGTATTTAAAAAAACATTGTCGTATTAACGCATTTAAGCATTGTCGCATTATTATTCATTCACTCATTCACTCATTTAAAATTCACTCATTAAAATGGGAAGAGACAACACAAATAAAGAACTCATCGAGCTATTCAATACCTCGCCTCAAAAAGCGGTGGAGGTATTATTTGAACGGTATCATTCAGATTTATGCAAGGTGGTATTTCGGATACTCAAAGATGAGTCTTTGGCAGAGGATATTGTGCAGGATGTATTTTATGAACTCTGGAAAAAACGCGACAGGCTCGGTGTCAATACCTCTTTCCGTGCTTATCTCAAGCGGGCTTCCATCAACAAATCTCTAAATTACATCCGTGATAACAAGATAAAATTCGACGGCGATGAGCAGTATGCTTATATTGAAAGCAAGGAAAATCTCGCCAAAAATATAGAAGGTAAAAACCTTCGCGAAATCGTAGATAGAGAAATCGATAAACTACCCCCTAAGTGCCGGGCGGCATTTATACTCAGTCGTTTTGAGGACATGTCGTACAAAGAAATTGCAGCAGAAATGAACATTTCTGTAAAAACCGTCGAAAAACACATTTCCAAAGCCCTCAAAATCCTTAATAAAACTTTACGACCTTACTTGTAAATTCCAAGCACCAAATTCCAAATTCCAAATAACAATACGCTCTATGCTGGCTTTTTGGAATTTGTTATTTGGAATTTGGAATTTGGAATTTGGGATTTGGAATTTGCTGCTTGGTGCTTGGAATTTCAAAAAGATAGGGGAAAAGTCTAACTTGTGTGTCATACATAAAAAAGTTCGGTTGAGCATCCAAGCATTACTATGGACTATCGACTATCAACTATGGACTAAATATGAAAGAACAAGATAAATACCTCATTCTTATTCACAAACGCTTGACCAATCAACTGTCTTCCGATGAAGCACAGGAGTTGGACGCATGGCTCACATCTGACGCTGAACATCGTACACTGTACGAAAATACAGCGAAATCATGGGAGCAAAGCGTACAGTACAAAGCTGATTATCAGCCCGATACGGCAAGCGCGTGGAATAAGTTAAATGAGAAAATAAATACCGGAAAAGTCGTTCGTATGCCTGCACGCAGACGTTGGGTAGCGGTGGCTGCTGCTGTGTTATTATTGGTAGGCGGCGCATTTTGGTGGTTGAATAATATGGCAGCTACCCCCGAAAATTGGGTAGAAATCCAGACGAATGATGCCACTCAAGAAGTTACCTTGCCCGACGGCAGTAGTATTTCTTTGAATAAAAATACCACATTGGCGTATCGCGAAAATTTTGCTAATCATGCTGAACGTATCGTCAAAATGAATGGTGAGGCTTTCTTCGATGTAACTAAAAATACCAAGCCATTTATCATCCAAACCAATCATGCGGATGTACGTGTATTAGGTACGAGCTTCAACGTAAAATCCAGTTCGGATGATACGCAAGTCACTGTACAAAGTGGTAAAGTACAAGTCACTGATAAGGCGAAAACGCAAAAAGCCATTCTTCAAAAAGGTCAAAAAGCCGTAGCCGATAAGTCAGGTAAAGTACAAAAATCTGCCTCAAAATCACTTAACGAGCTTTCATGGAAAACTCGTCAATTAGATTTCAACGCAACACCTTTGAAGGATGTCATCAGCGATTTGGAAAATTATTTTGATATAAAAATTGACGCTACACAACTGAAAGCCAACTGTTTACATTCAGGAGATGTCATTGAAGGAGACAAGATTGAAGATGTATTGAATGGTTTGAAACTTAGCCATCAAATCAAATTCAGTAAGACCGCAAAAGGCTACACCATTAGCGGCGGCAACTGTTAGAATACGTTTTGATTCAACATAAATTTATGCTCGTAGGATGTTTGCATCTTACGGGCTTTTTTCGTACAGGCGATTTCAATCGCCATGTTGTAGAAACCGTATAGAAAATTCATGAGTTTTCTATACGGTTTCTTAGGAAATGATAATCTTGGCATTTTCATTTCCACGAAGCCCAATCACACCATAAATGACTTGCGCTAAAATTTCGAGTACATTTGATATTTTTGATTGGTCAAAGTAAGGGACTCGCATAGACATATTATCTTGATGAACCTCAAAACCGATATTTTTGAGCGTTGCGTTTTTTCTTCCAAAATGTATTTTTGTTAATTGTAAATGCAAAGTTTCCTCATTCAACTTAAAAAGAATTTCGACATCATGACCACTGCCAATTTGCAAACTGATTTTTCTGATTTTACCTGTTGATAATGCTTCCAATGAAGATATAATTTCCTCACTTTCCAAAGGGTATTTTTCTGATTGAATCGCTTGTAATTTATCTAATTCTACTTGACAATCAGCAAGTCGTTGAATGGTATAATCATTTACTTTAAGTCCTTTTAAATGCTCAATATTACGCCGAATCAAAGCTATTTTATCCCGATTTGGATTTTGAATGTTTTGTAAAATTCTTAATTGCTGCTGTGTGTAAGTTAAGGATTTGTTGAAAGCATGAGCACCCTCAAAATCTGAATCCTTGACACACAAATCTATCTCTTTTTGTAGAAAATCACATTCAGTCTGCAATTCATCAATCAATATTTCGAGATTGGTTTTCATCGGCAAAATTATCTTTTAGAAATGATTAACAAACCCAAAAATGTCAACACCCCATTCAAAATCAACAATTCAAAACTAAACGTATAACCAAACCACGCTTCCGAATTTGCATTAATGATATAGGTCAATATCGGTGCAGCAATACAAATAGGCAAGACCCAATTATCTTGTACTTTCAATTTGGTAAAAAAGCCGAAAATATACAAACCCAACAAAGGACCATACGTATAACCCGCCACCTTAAATATCGACGAAATCACCGCATCATCATTCACAAACCAAAAAGCCAAAATCACGAAAAATAGCAAAGCTGAAAAACCAAAATGTACCAGATTTCGTGTTCTTTTTTGATTTTGTACAGCTGAATTTTCCTTCTCAAAACCCAGAAAATCAACACAAAAAGAAGTCGTCAGCGAAGTCAACGCCGAGTCAGCACTCGAATACGCTGCCGCCACGATACCCACAATAAAAGTAATCCCTACTACCGGAGAAAGATGCTGCAAAGCCACCGTCGGATAAATCAAATCCGTTGCATCTTTTGCCTCGCCATTCACCATTCTTGTCGGCATTTCGATACCATGCTTCGTCATATACATATACAGCAAAGCCCCCAAACTCAAAAACAACAAATTCGCAAAAATCAGCACAATACTAAACGAAAACATATTCTTTTGAGCATCGCCAATATTCCTACAACTTAGGTTTTTTTGCATCATATCTTGGTCAAGCCCAGTCATCACAATCGCAATTGACACCCCTGCGAGAAAGCGTTTGAAAAAATTCCGACCATCCGACCAGCCATTCTCAAAGAAAAATATCTGCGAATAATCACTCTGCGACACCAGCGATACCACATTGCCGCCCAAATCTCTACCAATCACTATCACCGTCAAAATCACCGCCGTCAGCATCACCAAAGTCTGCAAAGTATCCGTCCACACAATCGTCTTGATACCCCCGCGAAACGTATATACCCAAATCAAACCAATCGTCATCAGCACCGTCAGCCAGAACGGAACATCCACATTCGGCATCAAATCAAAAATAAACTGAAACACCATTGCCACCAAATACAAGCGAAAAGCCGCCCCAATCGTCCGCGACAAAATAAAGAAGCCCGCACCCGTCTTATACGACCAAAAACCAAAACGCTCCTCCAAATACGTATAAATCGAAGTCAACTGAAGCCGATAATAAACGGGCATCAACACCAACATAATAAACAAATAACCAAAGAAATACCCATACACCATTTGCATATACGAAAACTGCTGACCACCAACCCAGCCCGGCACTGAAATAAACGTCACCCCCGAAAGCGAAGCTCCCACCATCCCAAAAGCCACCAAATACCACGGCGACTTGCGCCCTGCCACAAAGAAATTTTCATTACCCGAATCCTTACCCGTAAAATAAGACACCAACATCAGCAACGCAAAATACGCCACCACCACAATCACAATTAAACTAGGAGATAAACCGTTCATAAATTCATATTTTTGCCTCCGAAAACTCGTCTGCCATTTGCAAAATCTATCGATACCCCACATCTTTTTAAATGTCGATATTTTTAAAACAAAAAATATTTCTATATTTTTATTTTACTTAAAAATAGTATTTTATAAATTAAGAATATTTTAAATAAAACAAAAAATATAAGTAATCCGTT
>CALHBW010000547.1 GCA_937930625.1 uncultured Saprospiraceae bacterium
GCTTTACTTTTTCAAATGATTTTATTGCTTTACGGGCGTTTTCGACACCTAGTTCGAGATACACAGGTTCTACCATTGCTTCGTATGTTACTGCCATATTGTTGTAAGCTATACCATATTCGATGTCAGATTGTGCAAAAGCAACTGCTTTTTGACCATATTCGATGGCTTCTTTGTATTCTCCTATTTCACGATAACAAATACTTATGTAAATATTTGCCATTACGTTTTTGATAAATATTTCATTGAGTTGCATTGCTTTTTCAATTGCGGTTATGGACTTTTTGTAATAGCCGGCATCTTTGTATGAATATCCCATATTTCGGTACGATTTCCAGAGCATTGGGTCTTGATGTTGTTTTCGTATCTCAATGGCTATTTTGCAATGTTTGATGTCTTCAAGGTAATTTCCATTCCTGCGATAATAAACGCCCAGGCAATGATACATACAGGCTAATGAATTTGCATCTTGAATGCTATCATTTGCAATAGCATTTAGCAAAATTGCATCTGAAAAATTTTCACCATTTACGTGGCATTTGCATGTACTTTCTTGTTTGTTGTAGTCAACAAAATCAAGGTAAGTTTGAGCGCATAATCCAAGAGGGATAAGGCATATAATTAGTGTGAGTAAGCGCATAATTATTTTTGTAAGTTGGTTACATACCGAAATATCCTCTGAGATATTTTGGTATGTTTTACATTTGCTATTTTAAAATTTATATAATTTATTTTTGTGTTGCTCCTTATCATCTCCCAACACCTACACTGCGTAATAAGTTGAAGAACCAATCTTTAGGAGGAAGCCAATGTTTCTTAGATTTCATATTCAAAGTTCTCTTGACTTCAGTGTTTGGGTTTGAAGTAGTTCGGTTTTTATAAAAATCCTTTAGAACTTTATCTTTGTTCCTACTGGCATTAGTTGCCATTTCTATTGCTAAGACCCTTGTTGTATGGAAAGCTGCCATAGATGTACCACTATAAATCACTTCACATCCATTGTTTGAATATCCACAGATTTTGTTGCCATAGGTTGCCATAGTGACAGTATTGGAGCCGGAATTGCTACTTGTCACATACTTGCCATTTGGATTGAGAGATGCTACTGTTATCACATTGTTGATTTTGACGGCATCCCGCAGGGTGTCCCCGTTGCGTGTGATTTTTTGTATTTTAAAATCACCTTTCGCAAAGGCAGCCGGATAATAAGAGGACTCCTGTTTATCACCATCTTTGACATCAATGTTTTGTCCGCAATTACCGGCAGAGGTCACTATCCATATACCTTTATCGTTAGCATATTTGACAGCCCTACCTAGTATTGAGGAGGCTTCACCATAGTAACCTGCACTAATATTGACAATATCTGCTCCATTATCAATTGCCTGATACAAGGCACATATCATACTAAATAATGAGCCTCGCCCATTTTCATTAAATATTTTCATAGGAACAACCTTTATATTATCTATCCCATTTGCAATCGCGTGAAACCCAAACGTACCATGTCCATTGTCATCATTAAAATCTGTCTTGATTGCAGGAGGAGACGTTAGATAATTATAGCCTTGATATAGTTGTGTGTTTTCCCTACATTGATTACTATTATTGGGAACATTGCGAATAAGGTGCTTCGAAGGATTAAAATGCTTCATAGCCAAGCCCGTATCTAATAGATAAACTGTGACATCGCGTTTGTAATCTGTATCTTTCGGAATATCATCCTCGTGTAACACAGCATTGTATCCCCAAATCGGATAACGTTCAGCGATGTCAATTATTTGATTTGGGTCAGTGTCGGTATCGGCAAGCGTCTGAAGTGGTTCTTTTTTACCATCAATCTCAATTTCTAATCCATAGACATCGGGAATATCACCCTCATTCGCAACTTGCCATAATTGGATGGTTCTACCACAATTATGACAGACCTCTATTAGTTTGATGCCGGGTATAGAATCTTGGATTTGCTCAGTAATAGAACGTATTAATGCTGGTGAAAGGTTTGGGAGATTACTCAAGTCAAGAATGAATTGTCTCCTAATAATATCTTCACTCAAGGGCGAAAATTGCGGTGGATTTATGTAGGCTAATGCGGTATTGCTATTGTAATTTACTCCCTCAACCTCACCGTTTATTGATAAGCCTAAATAGGTAAGACCAGACGGTACTATAGTATTGGAAGAGTCTGCGACTGTTTCGCCAGAGGGAAGTAGTTTGAAGTCCAATTTTGTACCATCAATCCCTTCTAATTCTTGGTTATTTTGCTCGTCAGAAACATATACTTGCGAGTTTAAAACTCCGAGATTAACATCATTCTCACTTAGATTGGTGATTTGGTATTTATAATCAATAGAGGTGCCTTCCTCAAGGTCTATAGAGTTAATAACTTCAAGATTAGAGATAATCAAATTTGGCAAAGTATCATTCTGCCCCCAACCAATAAACGGCAACAAGCACAAAGCTGCCACAATAAAACGTGATATGATTTTCTTTTTCATAGTGTGTGTTTTACAGTAAAATGTGTGTGGTGTCTTGGGTTTAAAAACAGTGGAAAACAAATATAATAAATTCTCTCGGTTTCATGTTTTTTCAGGCTAAAAATCAGCGACTCACAGAACGTGAGCCGCTGTCCAAACAAAACTAATCAAATATGAAATACTTTCACATTCAATCAGTATTTACGCGCTGCCGAAGCATGGCTTCTACTGTCTCCAGACGCACTTCTAAATCAGCATTTTGCTGTTTCAACGCTGCTATTTCTTTATCCTTTTCCGCATCCAACTCCTGCACCGCCTTGACCAATGGCACGACAAATTCCGCATAACGCAAACTATAATTATCGCGCTCATGCTGCGGCGCATCTACACCACTGAAATCGTAACCGACCGACTCGGCAGCTTTTTCCACATCTTGCGCCAAAAAGCCGGTGTAGCGGATAGCCGCTTTTGCATTTTCGGAATCTTTTAGGCGTAGCTCTTCCGGTGTGTTGTGGTGTTTTGCGATGGCGTCCATATCCATTTGGTAGGTGACAGGATTGAGGCGGCTGATGAAGGACAGACCGGGGACGTTGTTTTGAACTTGTGTTTTGAAACGGGCGTCGGAGACATTGGTCCAGTTGGTGTAGCCACCGATTTCTGTGATGCTGGCGTTTCCTATGCGGACTTGGTTGCTGCTTGTAGGTTCGGCTTGAGCACCTATGGCTGTACAATTGTTAAAAGCACTATCAATTGGAGTTGCTCTCCAGCCAATCGCGGTATTATTGTTACCTGTCGTATTGGTATTCATAGCCTCGTGTCCAATAGCCGTGTTATTTTCACCAGTAGTATTATTTCTTAACGCAAACCCTCCTTTAGCAGCATTATTCCGTCCTGTTGTGTTAGCTGGCATAGCCTGATAACCACTAGCAGTATTAAAAACACCCATCGTATTTTCAATCAGAGCCCCTCTACCAATAGCAGTATTTGCAACGCCTGTTGTATTGCTAATTAAAGCAGCTCTGCCTACCGCAACATTAAATGTACCTTCTGTATTGGCACCTAAAGCTCCTACACCCGCAGCAGTATTTTCACTTCCCGTTGTATTACTGCCTAAAGCCCCCACGCCACTAGCAGTATTAAGATTGCCAGTTGTATTGGAAGATAAAACATCGTAACCATGAGCAGTATTTAATGCCCCTGTTGTATTAGAAAATAAAGCTGAATGTCCAGTAGCAGTATTATGATAACCTGTTGTATTAGAGTACAGAGCAGCCCTACCAGTGGCAGTATTGACCCTACCTGTTGTATTAGAAAACATGGCATCATGACCAATAGCAGTATTGCCGTCACCTGTTTCTAAGTTACCTGCATTAAACCCGATATAAGCACTACCCACTGAGGGGAGAAAAGAAATATGTTTCAGTCCCATACTCTGCCATTCCAAGCCATCATAAAATTTAAAATCATCATCAGAATTATCATAAACCACCAAGCCTTCTGCCGGATTGCTTATGGCAGATGTATTGGCGACTCTCGGTATGAGGATTCCTTTATCGGTGGCTTGTACATCCAGCATAGCACTGGCGTCGGGAGCAGCACCGTTAGCGTCGATGCTTGTCGGTAATTCTGAGTTGTTGTGTTGGGCGTTTGTATTCGTCAGAAAACAAAAGATGGATAGGAATAAGGGAACTAAACGGATTGTTGTTGTGATACTTTCTTTCATGATTAGTAAGAATTTTGAATTGGTGTAAAAATGGATGTGTTTGCTTGTTTAAGTAATAAAGTTATACATGCCAATAATAGCCCGCGTGACAAACTTTTAAGGTAAGCCGACTCGGGTACATTGGATTGAGTGTGGGTCTTGAAGCGGATTATGCCTATTTTCTGGAGAGAATTATATTGGTAAATACCGCCGCGTGGTCTGACATATCAAATAAGGACAGCTTGATATTCCCTTTTTTTAAAGCCGCTTCTAATAGACCGGAACATTCCATAATTAAATAAGTGGTTTTATTAGAGCATGTTTGGAATTTTTCAAACTGATAATCAATAGTTTATGGTTTTGGCGAAATATCGGAGCAGGAGTTTATCGGGATAAGTGACTGATTCGATATGAAGCCAAGTTCATAAAATATTGGTTATCAGGCAGAAAAATTCCAAACATGCTCTTAAATATATTGTTTGCTTGATTTCTGAATGTATATGTTTTCCGTTTTTCAAAAGGTCATTCTGTTTTTACTTTTTTTAAACTGGCTACGCATTTTAACTTTGCCTAAATGAATACTCGTCAGACGAATTCCTTTATTCAATGCGAATATTTTATGAGACAAACCGCTACATTTCACAAAAACCTTCGTCAGACGAGTAGTATCCCGCAAGCAAACTTAAACGGGTAGCCTTTAATCTTAATCTTAAACTTGTACTTGTACTTATTTAGTTCAAATCCCCATCCCCATCCGTCTTAATAAGGTAAAAACCATCCCCATCGTAGCTCCCCACAACGATATACCCACAGTCATCGGTTGCTTGGATAGCCTCAGCCTCGTCGTAACCGTTTCCGCCGAAGGTTTTTTCCCATTGAGCGTTGCCGTTGGCATTGGTTTTTATCAAATAAGCATCGCTGCTACCTGCGCCTTGTCCGGAGGTATAACCCGCTATTACGTATCCGCCATCAGAGACAAGCGTAATGTCATTTGCCCAATCACTGTCACTTCCGCCGAAGGTTTTTTCCCAGAGCATATTGCCATTGGCGTCCGTTTTTACGAGATAAACATCATTGCTACCTGCGCCCCGACTGCGCGTACCGCCCGCGAGTACATAACTGCCATCAGGTGCAGATATAATGGCATTTGCCCAATCTGAATCACCGCCGCCCAAGTTTTTTTCCCATTGCGTATTACCGTTGGCATCCGTTTTTATCAGGTAAATATCACCGCTACCTGCACCTTGACCGTAAGTACTACCTGCCAGTACATAGCCGCCATCAGAGGTACAAAGAATCGCACTCGCCCAATCTGCACCTGTTCCGCCAAAGGTTTTTTCCCATTGGAGGTTGCCGTTGGCGTCCGTTTTTATCAGGTAAACATCATTCGTACCGTCACTATCCGTACTGCCTGCCAAGACATAACCGCCATCAGGGGCAATCACCATCGCATTAGCCAAATCGTTGCTGCTGCCACCAAAAGTTTTCTCCCATTGAGCGTTGCCATTGGCATCGGTTTTTATCAGATAAACATCTTTGTTGCCTGTCCCGCTATCCGTTTTGTACCCTGTCAGTACATAAGCACCATCGGGTGCAGACAGCACTACATTTGCCAAATCATCGGCACTTCCACCAAAAGTGTTCTCCCATAGCATGTTGCCGTTGGCATCGGTTTTCATCAAATAAATATCTCTGCTGCTGCCCGTCTGACCGGAGGTGCTGCCGCCCATTACATAGCCTTCGCCAGAAGCAGTGACGATACTTTTACAAGCATAATCGGACGCATACGAATGGTACTCAAATGTAATATTTTGATTGACCTCAACCGTTTGTGTGAAAACATCTTGCGTAGCAGACCATGAAGCGGTCAGGCTAACGGCGTAAGTGCCGGGACTTGTGTAGTGATGTGTAGGGTTTTCTTCGGTGGTGGTATTGCCATCGCCAAAATCCCATAGATAGGAGGTCGCGCCCAGTGAGGTGTTGATAAATTCTACGGGACATTTTGCCCATACTTGCTCGCCCGATACCTCAAAATTTGCCATTGTAGGCGTTGTGTCATCATACTGACAGGCGAAAGTCGTCAGTATCATAAGACCTAGAGCGAGTGTGAATAATGTGCTTTTCATAGTGTGTGTTTTACAATGTGACAATAGATTAATTTCGATTGAGTGATTTTCGGGTAAGTGCTTTAGGAATGCAGCATTTTGATAACTCGCAACCCGCAACCCGTAACTCGAATTAATCAATTTTTGGTTATACAGGACCATACGAAGCCTGATTGACATAGCACGAGGCTTTGCCAAATAGCATCAAATGAAATAAATACGATTTTGTGTTGTCAGATAAGTTGTTTGTGATTATTCTACTGAAAAATAATTTTTCTTAAATTGTAATTAACTGATTATTATTTTTTTACACCGAAATTGAAAAAAGGAAGCACGATATATCTCCCCCTCCAAAGGGGGAGATAGTTCTCGTTCCGGTTTTAGCTCTAATTTTTAATTTCATATTAATTTGATAATAAGCTAAATACGAATTATAAAAAATCGTTGTTCAGTAAAATAGTTTGGGATTCAACTTTTGTTTGGATAAAAAGTAAAGCTGTATATTTTAGGATTAACGAGTTGATTGGTTGTTTTTCATTTTCGGTTTTTCATTTTTATTTTCGGTTTTTCATTTTCATTTTCAGTTTTTCATTTTCATTTTTTACGTTTGTTGAAAAAAATATCATTCGCGAAATATATTTGCAAAGTTAAATACATAAAAAACGCCATGCTTGACAAAAAATCAAGGTAAATCATATAAATAAACGAAGTTTTTATAACACAATTTAATGATTATCAGTTTTTTATAAGCAAATAAAATAAAAAAAATAACGTAAATTTTGAACACATAAAATATTTGTCGTATATTAGTGGAAGGAAGGCAAAAAAGTAGGCAGACAAAGTTAAATTCCACTTTCATGCTTCGTAATACACTGAAAGCGAATCAATTATTGAACTTGAACTTGAACTTGAACTTGAACTTACTTACCTTCCCGCTTACTCATTTTATTTAACATCACCTTCCCAAACCTCTGATTATGGCAAAATCAAGAGCAAGATCACCGCTATGTTTTGAGCTGATAAAATCGCTGGATAGAGCCGAAAAAAGTTATTTTACACGTCACCATACTCACTCATCTAAGGGCAAACCTACCATATATATCAAATTGTTTGATGCAATGGATAAGATGAAGGAGTACGATGCAGAAAGGCTGAAACGCAAATTCAAAGAAGAAAAATTTATCAATCACCTCGCTGCTCACCTCAGTAATCTATACGGCTTGTTGTTGAGTAGTTTGGTAGATTACAAGACCAGTAACGACGATGAACTCCTTGCCGACCAAATGATAGGGGAAATTCGGGTTTTGTTTCAAAAACGCCTATACAGACAATGTGCAAAACGCATCAAACAAGCCAGGGAATTCTTTGAGGAGCGCGAGTATCATCAACACCTTTACAAGCTCTGTGCATATGAATACAACCTGACAGCAAAAGAAATGCAAGAAGAGGAAATCATCCAATTGAGACAATTCACAAACGAGCGCAGAGATTATTTGAGAAAACTGGAAGGTGAACTATTAATATTTGACTTGTACAGCCAATTAGGTGAATATTATCGTGAAAAACAACTCAATTCGAATAGAGATTTTACAAAAAAAATAGTAGATTTTACACATCAACTAGAGGAACTAAAAGTCATGCTTGAGATTGGCTCAACAACTTTCAAACTGTTTTACACAAGGGCTACGGAATGGTTATATTATATTAGTAATCATATAGTTGAATCGCTTCGTGCCGGACATCATTACGTCCGACTTCGCCGGGATTTGCCACATAAGCTACGACATAAGCCTGATGCTGACTTAGATGTATTAGTGAATCATGTGATGAGTTCCATTGAAATGTGGTTTACAGATGAAGTGGAATATTGGTTGCCCGAAGTGAATGCAATCGCCACTCAAGACCGCAACTTACAACACCGAACTGATTTGCTTACTATACATTTTCGCTTTCA
>CALHBW010000548.1 GCA_937930625.1 uncultured Saprospiraceae bacterium
GCTGGTTTTATTGGGCAATTTATTGGAAAAACGCGCCGTAGCCCGCACTACCGATGCCATTGGCGAATTGACCAAGCTACAAGTACAGAAAGCCCGAAAAATAGTTGGCACTCAAATCGTAGAAGTCGATACCCGCGACCTCAAAAAAGGCGATATACTCCAAGTCAATGAAGGCGATAAAATCCCCGCCGATGGCGAACTCATCGAAGGCATTGCCACTGTAGATGAGTCGATGTTAACGGGCGAAAGTGAACCCATTTTAAAAGAAAAAGGCGCGACCCTCGTAGGCGCATCCATCCTCCAATCCGGCAACCTGCGTATGCGCGTAACGGCTGCCGGGCGCGACACCGTTCTCTCTCAAATCATCGAACTCGTCAAATCTGCACAAGCCGATAAGCCTGATATTCAGCGACTTGCAGACCGTATCAGCGCGATATTCGTTCCTGTCGTATTGGCGATTGCTGCGCTGACTTTCGTATTATCTTATTTTGTTTTTGGGGTAAATTTTCAGAACGCGATGTTGCGGAGTATTGCGGTGATGGTCATTTCCTGTCCTTGTGCGATGGGCTTGGCGACGCCTACGGCGGTCATGGTCGGCGTGGGGCGATTGGCACGCAATGGCATCCTCATTAAAGGCGGTCAGACACTCGAAATTTTTGCGAATATAAAAAATATTGTTTTCGATAAAACGGGTACGCTCACGACAGGTAATTTCCAAGTGAAAAACATCGAATGTTACCATGATTTTTCGGAAAATGACATCAAAAATATCGCCCTCCAACTCGAACAACATTCCTCCCACCCTATCGCCCGTTCACTCGTCAGTAGTTTTTCTAATATTCATATAAATGATAATTTTGTATTGAAAAGTATTAAGGAAGAAAAAGCTGTCGGAGTAAAAGGAAATGACGATAAAGGAAATGAATATCAAATCGGTTCCTACCACATCGCCCGCGACCTCACGAATGACGACACACACCATCTCTATCTCCGCAAAAACGACCAACTCATCGCCACCATCGACATTCAAGACGAATTAAAAACCGACACCAAAGCCACGATAGATTACCTCAAATCACAAGGCATGAACCCCGTCATCCTTAGCGGCGACAAGCAAGCAAAAACCGCCGAAATCGCTGCACAACTCGACATCAACGAATTTTATGCAGAGCATTTACCGGAAGAAAAATTAGTCATTATAGAAAATTTGGCAAAAGAAGCCCCCACCGTCATGGTCGGCGACGGTATCAATGATGCACCCGCACTCGCGAAGGCAACACTTGGCGTTTCGCTCGGCAATGCCTCGCCCGTAGCCATCCAATCTTCGCAAATTATCTTGCTGAATGACCGCCTCGATTATCTGCAAAAAGCCGTAGCAATCAGCCGACATACGCTACTGACGATTAAGCAAAATCTCTTTTGGGCATTTGCTTATAATATCGTCGCGATTCCCGTAGCAGCACTGGGTTATCTGAATCCGATGTGGGGCGCGATTTTTATGGCATTTTCGGATGTGGTGGTGATTGGTAATTCTTTGCGGTTACGAGGGAAGCGGATTGAGTGACGTAGCACGGTGCTTCCAGCCCGTGTTTGCTTATATTTCGTGTTCCTAAGGTGGCGCGGACTGGAAGTGCCGCGCTACAGTGGGCGCGATTTTTATGGCGTTTTCGGATGTAGTGGTGATTGGTAATTCGTTGCGGTTGAGGGGGAAGCGGATTGAATGACGTAGCACGGTGCTTCCAGCCCGTGTTTGCGTGTGTTTTGCGTTCCTAATGCGGCACCGGACTGGAAGTGCCGTGCTACATTGAAGGTTTTACGTAATAATTTTGTGTATATTTGTGGGTATGAAACAGGACGAAAACATTGTACAATTTTATAGAAACCTGAATCCGACTCAATATTTGAAACCGGAAGACAATCAGGCGGGTTTTTATGTTCCATTGTACGAAGAAGAAATTGAGGAAATCAGGTTAGAAGTATTGCTTGGGCAAGCGAGTGAGACAATATATGTATCGGGACAAACAGGCAGCGGCAAAACCACTGCATTGAATTTTTTACCAGACAAAAGGATTCAAGAGCAATTTATCATTGAGGATTTTTATGCCAATGAAGTGTTGCAAATAGATAATCTAGATATTGTGGATATTTTGATGATGTTGGCGTTCAGAATGGTCAGAGATTATGATGATTTAAAGTTAATACTTGGTAAACGTATTATAGAAATTGGTGAGCAATTACGCGGTAATCTCGAAAAGACCGAACAGACCAGCAAGGACGAGAGTTTAAATTTAAATGTAGGATTATTTGCAAAATTCTCAGCACTCGTTGGACAATCAAATTTTGGGGCAGATTACGGATTTAACCAAGAAAAAAGAAAAATCACACGACTGGTACTCAAACCTCAATTGGAAGAACTTATATCTTTGGTCAATGAAATCATTGACAGATACATGGATAAAAAAGTTCCCAAAAATGATAAAAAACTACTACTGTTTTTGCACGACCTCAATCACATGATAGGCGCACAACACATTAAAGATTTATTCATCAACAATCGTCATTATCTTGAGCAAATCAAAGCAGTAAAAATTATTACCATTCCTGTAGGGCTTCGTGCATTACCTTTGTTTCAGCCTGATATTGTATTCTTGGGATTAAAAGTAAAAACCAACCCAAACAATCCACAATCAACTGATAATCAAAAAATTACTACCAATAAACAATTACTCAAAAGCATTATCAAAAAAAGAATTCCCAACGAAGCTGACTTGATAGACAAGTTGGTTTTAGACGACGCCGTAAATCAATCCGGCGGTATTGTGCGTCAATTGTTGAATATTCTCCAGCGCACTTGTTTGAAGTCTATGGTGGATAAAGAAAGTCGCATTTACGAGAATCATTTGCGTGAAGGAATGGGTGATGTGCGTAGAAAATTATCACGCTCGATTATCACCAAAAGCCGCATCCAAACATTGAGCCTCGTACAACAAAAAAATATTGATTATATTGATGATGATAAACTCGACTTATTTATAGAAAGTGCCGCAGTCAATCAAATTATAGTTTATAAAAATGATGATATTTGGTACGACATCAATCCTTTAATCGAAAATACGGTAAAAACTTATGCCGCAAACCTTGCCAACAACGGTGAATGAATTACTCTCTGCACAGGAGCAATTGCGTTATGAGGGTTTCATCAAAAGTATGGAACTCTTTGACCTAGGTGTGCCTACGTATATGGTCATGGGAGCAGACACACGCACCTTGCAAGACGCTATTTTTGAGGATATTAAAACGCATATTTCCGAGTATAAACTGTACGAAAACCCCGTAGATAACGATGATTTCCGACCTATTTTCATTCAAACTTCCAAGACACCGATTGTCCTTCGATTTTGGATGACGGATGCAGACGATATGCTATCGGCTGCTCGTTATTTGTTGTTGTTTAGGGATGAAATTGTCCGTCAGAATAATCGTATGATAGTCCTTGTCAATGAAGCCTTGTACGATGTTATCATTACCAAAACTTTTGACTTTATCGCTGCCGCTTCTTATGCTGAAACGTTTAAAGACCTGCAAGCGCAAATGAACACAGACTTTGCACCAAGTACCAAAAAATCTTGGAATGAGAAAAAATATGAGCGATTATTGGCAGAGTGGGAGGAGTTGCAGAAGACGCCGGAGGAGAATTTGAGGGTGCAGTTGAATGTTTTAGATAATATTACCCCTTTAGCTGGCAATTTATCAAAATTTGAAGAAACTGAATATTACATCAATCAAACACTAAATCTTTCCAAAAAATTAAATGATAAAAGGAGCTACGGTGGTGCATTAGCGAATCTTGGATTAATGTACATTCACAAACGTAAATTTGATGAAGCTATTAGAACACTGGAAGATAGTTTGAAAATTTCATATAAAATCAATGATAGTCTGAACATTGCTAACGTAACTCATAATCTTGGTAGAATCTATGTTCAAAAAGGAGAACATGAATTAGCTTTAAGTGAATTTAAAAAATCTCTTGCTATTTACCAAGAAATTAACCACGACAGAGGAATTGCAACAACACTTGATAATATTGGAGGTATCTTCGATGATAAAGGAGAATTGAATTTAGCCTTAAAATACATGAAATCAGGATTAAAAATACATACTAAAAATCATAATCTTAATGGTGTTGCTGCTTCTTTAAATAATATCGCCCAAATTTACAAAACTCAAGGCAAATTAGATGAGGCTATTCAGTATTACACAGATGCTATAAAAATTAATAAGCATACAGGAAATATTAAATTTCAATTAGCTAACCTATCAAATATTGGCATTGTTCATAGACAAAAAGGTAATATTAATATATCCCAAAATTATTTAAACGAGGCACTATCATTAAATAAACAAATAGGCGATATAGATGCGGAAGGACAAATACTTACTAATTTAGCATCAATAGAAAAAGATAAAGGCAATCTTGATAAAGCATTATATTTTATTGATAAAGCTCATACATTATTTGAGCAAATAAAAAACTTAAAAGGGATAGCAATCACAACAGGTGATAAAGCTCTCATATACCAAAATAAGGGAGACATGAAAAATGCTTTACTATTACATAAAAAAGCATTGGGTATTTACAAAAATATAGGAGAATTCAGAAGAGAATACGCTCAACTTGCGAATATTGGTTTAATTTATGAAAAACAGGGAGACTTAGAAACAGCCCTTAAAATTTATGAAGAAACACTTGAAAAATCAGAACAGTTAGGTGATTACTATGGTCTAATCGGTTGCTATATAAATATTGGTGGAATATACCGACAATCAGGTAAACTTAACAAAGCTGTAAATATCTTACAAAAAGGCATTTCATTAGCGGATGAGTATGATGTTTCTCCACTCAAAGCACTTGCTACTACTGTGTTAGGTATGGTATATAAAGACAAAAACGCCCCCACCCGCGCCCTCTCCTACCTCCGCCAAGCCCTCGGCATCTACAAAAAAATCGGTGCAGAAAACCACCCCAATGCCATCAGTACCCGCGAGCAAATCGAAGCTATTGAAGCTACACAAGCTTAGTGAACTTGCTCATTTTCAAAAAAACATGTAAATTGCTATTATGAATACAATTACCACAAATAATAATACGGTAGATAAATATTTCGCCATGCTTGTCGATTTGAAACCGGATGTGAAGATTGACTTAATTAAAAAATTGACTGATTCGCTGAAAGTCAATTTGAAGGAAGAAGCTACACCGGATAAAGAAGGCGACGATATTATCGACCAACTCGCGGGTGCGTGGCATGATTACGGTAAAACTGCCGAAGAAATCATTGCCGACATCAGAGATTCAAGGTATTCTGACGACCAAGATATCAAGCTATCACATACCTTTTAGATACGGACATTTGTATTTTTCTACTTCGTGATAAATTTGGAGTAAGAGAAAAAATGAAGTCGGTAGGCTTGCCAAATTGCGCTGTTTCAATCATGACCATTTTTGAACTCTCCTTTGGTGCAGAAAACAGCGATAATCCACAGAAACATCACAAACAAACAGAAATGATACGTGATAATTTCCAAGTTATTCCACTTGATTATGACACTGCCCAAACCTTCGCCCAAGAGAAAGCCAGACTGCATGAATTTTCTCTACGTGTTCGGCGGCGTGCCAAGACCCGATTTGATATTCCAAGCTGATTATCGCTAAATGTTGACAAGGCCTCTTTTTCATGCTCCGAACGCACACGAATTTCCAACTCGGCACTGCCGTATTTTGCCTTCAAATCGTGGATGACTTGCTCCGTCAGGTCGGCGGTATTGATTTTTATGACTGCATTCATGGATTCAAATTTAGGGAAAAATGAGGGATTTTACAAGAGGATAGAATGCGGATTTAGCGGATTCACACAGATGACAACCCCAATCCAAAAAATCCAAAAGGAAGCCGTCATTCCGCACCCCGATGCGGAATCTGCTGGACTTTAGCACCATTTTAAATTGAAGCTACTATTTGACATCGTGCCAAGATGTAACAGATTCCGCGTCGGGGCGCGGAATGACGGTTGAGTTTAGTGTTTTTATTTTTTATGTAAATACAAAATCTACGTTCCATTCATTTCAATTATTCACAAAAAAACATCTATATTTACACATTAAAATCACATATAAAAATCAAAAAATAATTCATTAAGCCCCATTGTAGCATTAAAGCATTAAAAAATTCACTCATTCAAGATTCACTCATTCACTCATTAAAAAAGCATGAGCCACGTACACATCCAACTCCCTGTACTCGTACAAAACGTACAAGTAGAAGGCAAACAGCAATACTATTTACGTCCTTTGTTTCGGCATTATCCGGTGGCGACCCACTTGCGATTTGAGAAGGCATTATCAAAATTTAAAGGCGAACTGACGCGGCAATTCAAAGGCTTTCAGATTAATCGGGAGAATGTAGATGAGTTGTTGTGGTACAAATTTAATCCAAAATACAATTTCAAAATTTACAAGGTAGATAGTACGATTGGCAAGCAATATGTCAAGGGCAATTTCGCGGCGGCAGACTTTGAATTGCGCGGGACACGCTTTGTGGTTTTGCCTGCGTTGAACTATATTTTTATAGCAGAAAAAAACGCGAAAGGCAAGTACGACATCAAAGCGAATGTGGAGCGTGCTATCGAAAAATTTACCCGAAGAAGAAAAAAACACGATGATGAATTTGATATTTTGGGCTTCGTGGCGACGAAGGGCGAGTTTATCACAGAGGTCGAATGTTCCGTAAATATTTCCTACATAAATTACCCATTTGAAAACGATAATCTATTCTCATTTTTCGCTTCCTTTGGTGGAAATAACACCTTCGAGGGCAGCGAAGAAATCCTAAAAGTCGGCAACGACCTCAACGTCCGTTTTCCCGGCGAACTCTCCCGTGCCTACTACCGCGAGGAGTTGGTGGCGCGACTATCCGACATCATTTACCAAACAGAAAATACGCCTATTGTCGTCGTCGGGCGTGAGGGCGTGGGCAAGCATACGCTTATACATGAGGTCGTGTGGCAATACCTTCACCGCAATATTGGAACCGTCCAAAATCCCGAACATAATGAGAAAATCTGGCACATTGACCCTACCCGCATTATTGCCGGTATGAGCATCGTAGGGCAGTGGCAAAAACGCTTCGAGGCGATTCTGAAATACGTCATTGAGCGCAAAAAGGAGTTTAAAAATCTGAGTTTACTCGGCAAGGATAAAATACTGATTGACAACGTAGTATCTATGCTACGCATCGGCAAATCGTCGCAAAACGACATGACTTTGAGCGATGTTTTGAAGCCTTATTTGGAGAAGCGCAT
>CALHBW010000549.1 GCA_937930625.1 uncultured Saprospiraceae bacterium
GTCTTTTTGGTAATCGGACCTTTGACGTATGCTATCATATGATGTGTTGACGTGTTGACGTGTTGTTGTGTTGACGTGTTGATGTTTTATTTTTTTTTGAAGTGGCAAAGTTATGAATATTATTTTACAAAATAGAAATAGCAGGTATTTTGGAAAATACCTGCTATTTTTTTTCAAAATTAGTTGATTAGTGATTAGTTATTGGTTGATTGGTTATTAGTTATTAAGTGGTTGGACTAAACTAAGCAACACTTTCACGTTTCATAATTCGCTGAAAGCGAATGAATTATTGAACTTTAGATAATCTGCGAAAAAAGTGGTAGAGATTGTTTTGCAAACAATTGATTATCAATTTATTGCGATTCAAAAATATTCCTTTTTTACCAGATTATCTATTGAATTTGTACTTGCACTTAGTTATTAGTTGATTGAGAGTGTTCACTCAACCAATAACTAATCAACCAGTAACCAGTAACCAATCAACTAATCAACCAGTAACCAATCAACTAATCACTAACCTCAATTTAATCCGGTAATTGATTAAATTTACCGTTGTTGGGTTCCCAAATAATTCTGTCTGCACCATTGATGTCACCATCAAGGCTAAAATCTCTGGTACTGTAAACATCGGTGAACTCGCCATTCAATGCACTCCATTTTGCCTTGTCGTCACCGTTGATGTCTTCTCTATTTTCAAGAATACCATCGGCGGCGTTTCCGGCATGAGCAGCATATACGCCCGGAGCTACTTCCGGCAGGTCAGAACCGGGATATACGAGCGTAGGTAATTGTGTAAAGTCCTGAACGACAGGTTCTCTTCCGATAAATGGCGCATCAAGCGACACTAAAGTAAAATGGTTTCGGTGCCTGACGGCGATGTAGTAGTTATCTTCCGGTAAACCATCAAATTGAAGCCCATCAGTGCCATCAAGAGAAACAACGTCACCGTCTCTTTGTAAGAGTGCGGTTTGTCTGGCAACAAGTTTTGCCTCGTTTTTATCTCTTAATTCAACGACGACCCAATCTACTATAATGTCATTCGGATCGAGTGCCGTAAAAGCATTGATGCTCACAGACTCGCCTGTTTCATATGGCGAGACTAGCGGAAGGTAGCCTAATTCCTGAAGATTACCACGCATCAAACCTGTTGCCGCGTCAAATGCTCCCTCAAGTATAAACTTGGGTTGGATGCGTAATCTTCCCGGTACTGTAATGGTTTTAATTTTCTCACAACCTTCTTCATTGGTAATTGTCACAACATAATCACCTGCTTGCAATCCTGCAATAGTAGCACTTGTTTGTCCTGAACTCCACTCATAGGTAAAGCTGTTTGAGCCGGAAGGTGTAAGGGCAACACTACCATTTTCACTACCATTGGTTTCTGCTGTTACTTCGTAATCTAAGTAAATGCCTGAGTAGTCTTCGATGTATGCCATTCCGGTAATTGTATCTCCTGCTGCGTCCGTCACTGTAAGATAATGCAAACCGGGTGATAGATTGGTAACAGCCGCAGTGGTTTCACCATTATCCCACTCATAGGTAAAAGGTGCAGTCCCTCTATGTACGGTGATTTCGGCAGAACCTTCACCGTAGCAAGTGGTTGCTCGTCCTTTTATGGATAGAGCTATGGGAGCAATATTACCTACTCCGTCAGTTTCCGGATGTGAGATGACAAGGGTATGTCCTTCTACAGGGATCATGTTGTCGTCTTTATCTGTAAGAATGATGTTTTCTATACTGTATATGGCTGTATGTTCTGAAGCTGCTAATTCTCCTGATGGAAAATCTTCAAGAATAAGTATCTGCGATACCCCGCCGCCACCAATGACATTTATCTGATCTTCACGAGATTGTGCGACAGCGAACCGTCCGGGCGTGTTCTGTTCAAAAGTAATCATTTCATCAAGTGTCCCGTTGGCAATAAGCCAGGCTTGCGAAAAATCTGTACTTTCGATATTGCCATCATGTTTGATTGTATAAGCTATACCGTAACTTTCGAGTGAAATACCGGATTCTTCTGTTAATTCAATATTAAAGATAATATCCGCATTATCATTAAATAAAGAATTTTCATCAGGTACTAAACACAAATACGCATCAGGTGGTGTATCTGCTACATAATTGGAAGTACCGGCATCTCCGCCCGGCAATATAACCGAACTTAAACCCATATCTGCTGCACCGTGTGTTTCTCCGTAATTATCAAAAACGACTTGTAAGTCCATCAAATTTATCACGCCATCGCCATTCGTGTCGGCATAAGCGAGGTTTTCGATGGTCCAATTAGGGTTGGCTTGTCCTGCCCATTCTCCGGAATCATTACGCGCCGGACCTGTACTTCCAAATGCTTGTCCGATGGGCAATACATCAACGGCATTAACTCTACCGTCATTATTGGTATCGCCGGGCCAGATACATCTTTCAGAAAGTGTCACAGAAATAGTAGCAGTACCCCAATTGTCGCACCAATCCTGAACTTCAAGAACGTAATCACCGGATTCGAAGACAGTAAATTGACGGGTATTATTAAGCATTTCTCCTTCTCTGTACCAACGATAATTTTGCATGTTTTCCAAGTTGGATTCTAAGAATGCAATATTATCACAAACACTCAAAGCAGGTTCAAGGCTGATGTCTTCTGCCCCGCTGCCCACAGTCATTTCTTCCATAAAAGTAGCGGTGCAATTTTCACTGTTCGTGGTAATGAGTCTGACTTCGTATGTGCCCAATTCTTCAAAATTATGGGTATAATTTTTCTCTGATGACACATATACACCATCAACATACCAACTTTGCTCAATAGCTCCGGTAGATGAATTACGCATTGGAAGAATGGTGTTATTACAAAGTAATTGTTTGTCATAGGTAAATGATGCGGTCAATGCTGATAATACGCTAACTCCACCTGAAGTACCTATCCAGTAACATCCTGCGGCATCCTGTTGAATTGCTTGTACATCATCATTGGGTAAGGGTGAATTGGCTACATTATACATCGTGCAGCTAAAACCGTCGTATTTACAGAAGCCTTCTTCGGTAGCAAGCCATTGGTTGCCATATCTGTCGATGAGTAAACCCTGAATTCCGGATAGTGCATCAGGTATATTCTCAATTGCCCATGTATTCGTACCGTCAATACGTCCTAGATTAGTAGATGTGGTCAGCCAAACAGTACCGTCATTATTATCAATATCTACTCCTGTTATTATATTATCCGGTGTGGGACTGCTGTAAATTGTCCAGTCATTTTCGCCTATATTCGCTAATCCATTTCCCGTAGCTATCCATAAGCCTCCGACAATTGTATCAGCGACCATTGCATGAATAGTATTGTCCGGTAGCGACGAGTTTGCGGTGTTATAAGTTGTCCAATTACCATCAAATACGGCTATACCTGCTGATTGTGTACCTATCCATATTTGACCATCTTCGTCAGAAGTAATTGAGGTAGTTATGTCATTCACCGGTGTGTGAAAGGTAATATCAGATAAGTCTTCTTCCATTTCTGCGACTCGCAGATTTGTACCTATCCACAATTTATCGTCATTAAAATGCAGAGCATGTACCGATTCGTTGTCAAATTCAGGATATTGTATCCATTCATCTTCGACAAGCTGTACCAATCCATTATCTGTACCAATCCACATATTTCCACTATTATCCTCTGCAAAAGCATGAATAGTATTTGCGGATAATGGTGAATTAAGTTGGTCAAAAACAGACCATTGACCGCCTGCCAATTTTCTGAGCGAACGGTTTGTCCCAAACCATATTTCATTGTCAGCAGCAGGTAAGACGGCGTTAACGCTCAAATTGCCTGCTGAACCAAGATTTTGAGCATCGAATTGCCATACAGAGCCGACGAGATTGTATGCTCCGGAGTTAGTTCCTACCCACTGATTGCCGGCTGCGTCAATGCCAATCGCGATGGGATTGTTCGTTAATCCCGTATTGACCGCTTGCCATGTAGTACCGTCATAATGAGCTACGCCGCCTTCAGTAGCTGCCCACAAATCTCCTGAAATCGGGTCGATTGTAAGATCGTTTACCTTATTGTAGGTCGGTGAAATATTGTCTATCCCTAAATCAATGAAACCATTGGAATCTAATCTTGCGATTCCATTAGAGGTGGCTGCAAACAGATTAGCTTGATCATCAATAACTACATCTTTAACTTCATCATTGGGCAACATAGCATTACTACTATCAAGTGTCAACCAATTGCTGGTTCCATTAAACAAGGAAATACCGCCTCCATTGGTGGCTATCCATAGCTGACCGCCGGATGAAAGGGCTACGCTTTGCACATTATTGGAAGGGATACCGGAGTTTTCGGTATTGAATGTCATCCAATTTGTTCCATCAAATTTTACTAATCCACCTTTTGTACCTATCCATTTTGTGCCATTAGCATCAATAGTAACTGAATTGATATGATTGTCTGGCAAACCGGAATTATTGTTGGTAAAAAAGGTATTAGTGCCGTCTATACGACTGATTTTTGCTAAACCGCCTTTACCCCCTGCCCAGATGAAGTCACCTTGTTCGGCAAGTGCAAGTATGTAATCTCCACTAGTAAATTGTTGCCATTCAGGCATACAATCCGGTAGAACATTATCAATATTGACAAAAATATTCTGGCAGGAAATATTGGAACCACAGGCATCTGAAATGGTCAGGCAAACGGTGTAATTATCAGATTCGCTGTACTCGTGTTCTACTTCGTTTTCTGAGAGATTTTGGCTTGCATTATCTCCAAAACTCCATTCGTAGGTAAAACCTTCCTGCTCATTTTCGGCAGTAAATTCTACCTCCAAACCATCAGTTGTGTAAGTAAATGAAGCATCAGGACGGATGACTTCCTGCAAAAAACCATAGGTATTCAGTACAGCTACACCTTTATTGTTGGGTGTATTGAGGGGAGTTGCAGTATTGATCAGATGATTTTTGATTTGGGCAGGTGTGCTATTGTTGCACGTAGATAGGGCGAGCGCAAGGGCACCTGCGATATGTGGAGTAGCCATGGATGTACCTGAGTACCATCCATAAAAATTGCCGGGCAAGGAACTGAAAATGTCCCCACCCGGCGCTCCGATATCCACAGATGTCTCTCCGTAATTGGAGAATATCGTCAAGCTGTTGTGTCGATTGACTGCAGCAACAGCAATTATATTTTCAAAGTCATAACTTGCCGGATATACAGGAACAATATCATTATTTCTGTTATTATTTCCGGCAGCCGCTACGACTAAATGGTCATTATCTTCGACAAGTTCAAAAGCATCTTTCAAGGTTTCGCTTTCAAAAGTTGTTCCCCAACTGATGTTTGTAATGTCTGCTCCGTTGGCGAGCGCGTATTCCATTGCTTCTTTTGCGATGAAAACGTTTCCGACGCCTGCCAGGTCAAATATTTTGAGCGGCATGAGTCGAACATGTTCCGCAACTCCGGCAATACCGACATCGTTATTGCGTAGTGCGCCTATTGTACCGGATACGTGTGTGCCATGACCATTGTCATCGTATGGATTATTATCGTTGTTGACAAAATCCCATCCAATGATGTCGTCAATATAGCCATTCTCGTCGTTGTCTATCCCGTCGAGGTCTCCTTCGTCCATGACCCACTGACTGCCATTCCATTCGATGACTTTTCCGTCACCGTCAGCATCTTCAGCGAGATTTTGCCAAATGTTATCAGCAAGATCTTCATGTGTCCAGTCAATCCCTGTATCTAATACACCGACAGTAGTATTTGAACTTCCTGTAGCAATTTCCCAAGCCTGCAAGATGCTTATGTCTGCACCGGATAAACCTGCAAGTTGTCCTGTATTGTGTAAGCCCCATAATCTATTAAAATATGGGTCATTTGGTGCATTAAAAATCGCTATCGAATGATTCGGTTCTATATATTGAATACCGGGATGACCTTTCACATAATCGGAAATAGTATTGAGACCTTTATGTGTCTCACCGTTTATTTCTACTATCAAAGGAATCCTCCAGAGTTCCGTATCCGTATCTTCAAATTTTTTAATTAATACAGCTTTAACCTTATCGCCAATTTCTCTCTTTTTACGCTGTGTAGTGTTATTGGTAAACTTTATAATTACCTCTCTCGTCTCGTCGTCAGTGTAGGTGTTTTGTTGGGCATACGCTGGAAACAATATTGCAAACAGCAATAGTCCAAACACCAGCAGTTTGGTTAGTGGATAAGAGCCAGTCATGGGACAAATAGGTTGGGTAAAGCCGTTTGTGCCTTTGCACGATTCAAAGATACATCGACTTACAAGTGAAAAAAAACGTTTAGTGCCTTTTTTTTGAATTGCAATTTATGTTAATTTAACAAAAATTTATTATGTATTTCTCTGTTTAAAAATATTTAACAATATTTTCCTTGTTATTTCAAAGTGTTTTTTTTAATTTTGTCGTGCCTTTTTTTAATTCAATTTTGTTATACAAATGTACAAAAATCGCTTTGTAAAGCTAATGAAAACCTTTTCAGATTATGATTTAAAGCAATTTGAACGGTTTATTCATTCTCCTTACCACAATCGTAGCCAGCAATGTATTGATGTATTTGAAGCACTCAAGTATTATATGCTTGAAATGTCAGCAACATCTTTTACAAAGCAGGAACTATCTGAACGGGTATTCAAAGATACAAAAAAAATAAATACTTTAGAAGTAGTTTTGAGTAAACTTACTCGTTTGGCAGAGGATTTTATTGCTTTGGAGCGCCTTAATCGACAACCTTACATGAAACAACATTTACTTTTAGAGGAATTGTTGGAAAGGCAGAATTTGGAATATTGTGGCGGAATAATTAAACAAGTCACAAATCAACAGAAAAATATACATAAACGAGGAGAGGAATTTTACTTTGGGAAGTACTTATTAGCCAATGATACCTATAAATATACCTTCTTAAATAATAAAAAGGGTTCGTGGGGTGATTTAAATAAAAGAATTCATGCGCTAGATGAGTTTTATTTGATTGAACGCTTACAACTCTTGTGCGATGCGGAAAATTATAAAAGTTTATACCTTACAGAATATGGTAAGTATGAAACAAATATTTTAGCTCCTTTATTAGAATTGGATAATACCAAAGAAAATCCCATGATTATATTGTGGCGCACCATCCTCCTAACTATCAGAGATGAACAAGAAGTACATTTTAATCAATTACTCAACCTCATAGACAAGTATTATTTGAATATTCCTAAAAACGAGTTGTTAAGCATATACACTACTATTACAAATTTTTGTGTGAGAAAATTTATTAGCGGATATACAGAGTACTCACAAACACTTTTTAGCATCTATAAAAAACAAGCCGAACAAGGCGTACTTTCTCACGACAGATATATTCCCGCACAATTAATCAAAAACATTGTTTCCTTGTGTGCAACAATAGGTGAGTTTCGATGGGCAGAAGACTTCCTCGAATCACATATCAATGATGTAAAACCTGAAATACGAGACAGCGTTTATCACTATAATAAAGCCATGTTAGCCTTTTATCAAAAAGACTTTCAATCTGCGATGGAACATCTCAATAAGACTGAAAAAATGGATTTATCTTTTGAACTTGGTCGTAAAACCGTCTTGTTACGTACCTATTATGAACTCAAGGAAAGTCTCGCATTCGATGCCCTGTGCAAATCATTCAGAGAATACGTCCATTCACAAAAAGGAATGCCTACACGACTAAAAAAGGCTTATGTCAATTTCACAAGTGTTCTTCGCAAAATCGAACGACTTCGTCAGCAGGGCGGGCATCATAAAATTTTGCCCTTGTTAGAAAAAATTAATAACTATCAATTTCTTACCAATAAACCATGGTTGATAGAGAAGTTGAAAGAGTTGCCTGCGTATAAACGGGCGTTGAAGGAGCAGGAAATGGCGGTGGACGGTGGACGGTAGATGGTACACGAAAAAAGCCCGTCCCAAAAAGGAACAGGCTTTTCAATATCTATTCAAATTGGCAACTAATCATCGGTTACCAATCACTGTATTATTACATCATGCCCGGCATACCGTGTCCGTGACCACCGCCCATGCCTGCATCTTCCTCATGTTTGTCGTTGATGACACACTCGGTAGTCAATATCATTCCTGCGATAGAAGCGGCGTTCTCCAATGCAATACGAGTTACTTTGGTCGGGTCAATAACACCCGCTTTTTTCAAGTCTTCGTATTTCTCTGTATAAGCATTATAGCCAAATGAACCTTTGCCTTCTTTGACTTTCATCAAGACCACTGAACCTTCTACACCTGCATTTTCTGCAATTGTGCGAAGTGGTGATTCGAGTGCTGTACGGACGATAGCTACACCTGTATCTTCGTCTTCGTTGGCACCTTTTACTTTGTCCAAAGCATCAATAGAACGTACCAAAGCGACACCGCCGCCTACTACGATACCTTCTTCAACCGCAGCACGAGTGGCATGAAGCGCATCATCTACGCGGTCTTTCTTTTCTTTCATCTCCACCTCCGTAGGTGCGCCTACGTGTAGAACAGCGACACCGCCGGCGAGTTTTGCCAAACGCTCTTGCAATTTCTCACGGTCGTAATCAGAAGTGGTATTTTCGATTTGTTGTTTGATTTGCTTGATGCGCGCGTCGATACCGTCGGTGCTACCACCGCCATTGACGATAGTTGTATTGTCTTTGTCAACGGTGATTTTCTCTGCGCTACCCAAGTGCGCCAACTCTGTATTGTCGAGTTTGAAGCCTTTCTCTTCAGAAATGACTGTACCGCCTGTAAGAATCGCAATATCTTCCAACATCGCTTTTCTACGGTCGCCGAATCCCGGTGCTTTGACCGCTACGATTTTCAATTGAGCGCGAAGGCGATTGACGACCAATACACCGAGTGCCTGGCTATCAATATCTTCTGCAATAATTAAAAGTGGTTTACCTGCTTGTACGGCTTTCTCCAAAATCGGCACTAAGTCCTGCATGTTGGAGATTTTTTTATCGTGGATGAGAATCAATGGATGTTCGTATTCAGACTCCATCGTCTCTGCATTGGTGATGAAGTAAGGCGACAAGTAACCTCTGTCGAATTGCATACCGATGACTTCATCTACATAAGTCTCTGTACCACGCGCTTCCTCCACAGTGATTACACCGTCTTTGGTCACACGCTGCATTGCGTCAGCAATGAGTTGTCCGATTTCAGGGTCGTTATTGGCAGAAATAGCAGCAACTTGTTTGATTTTTTCAAAATTGTCACCTACTACTTCTGATTGTTTTTCCAAATCATCA
>CALHBW010000550.1 GCA_937930625.1 uncultured Saprospiraceae bacterium
GACGCGACTGATATTGTTTTGAAAATAGCCTTCTTCAATCATCGGTACGAGTAGCGGCGTCGCCAATGAAGCGACTTCGAGCGTAGATTGTTTTTCGAGGAGTTTGCGGCGATAAATGCCTGTATTGATGGTGGCTTTGGTGGCAATGACACCGACTTTAGCATAATTTTCTGCTGCGACTGCCTCCACAAGCGGGTCAACGACATTCACAAATAATGCCTGCCCTCTGAAAAAATCAACCAAGACATCGTAAGCTGCCGATGATGCCGAGTTGCAGGCAATGACAATCATTTTGCAGCCTTTTTCCAATAGAAATTTACCAATGGTAATGCAATAATACCGTATTGCATCCGCAGATTTTTCGCCATAAGGCAGGTGAGCAGTGTCGCCGAAATAGATGATTTCTTCGTTCGGAAGGTGCTTGGTGATGGCATTGGCTACGGTCAAACCACCAATGCCGGAGTCGAATATGCCGATGGGTTTTTTGTTCGATTGCTGCATTGTTTTATTGCTGCATTGTTTTATTGTTCGATTGTTTTATTGTTCGATTGTTTCATTGTTGTATTGCTTAATGAAAAAATAATGGGCAATACAGCAATGAAACAATCGAACAATGAAACAATAAAGCAATGAAACAATAAAAAAGACGGCATGAAGCCGTCTTTCGATTATTTTTTAAATTGTTATATCGCTAATTTCGTTTTTACCAATGGAGTAATGTCATCTCTTTCTGACGTATAGAGTATATGCTCACTATCAATGATATACGTGTATTTTTTTTCAATAGTAATTTGTTGAATTGCTTCTGTTATGCTTTGCTGAACGGGTGCAATGAGGGCTTGTTCTTTTTCTTGAATTTTCAATTCATTTTCAATAGGGATTTCCTCTAACTCAACTGTTTTTTGTCTTGCTATCGTTCTAATTGTTTCAATACCTTCCGGGGAATAACAACCTCTTTGGGCTTGCTCTAGCCAATCTTGAAAATCCTTTTTTCGGGTTTCATATTGCTCATTGAGTTGTTTGATATAGTTAGCGAGACTGTCTTGTGCAGCTTTAGCTTTGGGGTAAGCTGCCCATAATTCCTGAGAATTTACATGAGCTATTTTCTGTTGAGCATCAACATTAACCGAGAAAAAAAATATTGGAAATAACAGGAGAGAATATCTTCGAACAAGTCTCATAAGCGATTTTTTGAGCAAATGAGTAAGATTTTGATTGAGCAATTTTTGATTTTAATACAATCAAAAATCACTCAATCAAAAATCAAAAATATTATATACCGAGTTTTGCTTTCACCAAACCAGTAATATCGTCCGAATCACCTGCATGCAATAATGCGCTTGAATCAATGACTAAGGTATAGCCATTTTCTTTAGCGACTGCTTCGATAGTACTGGCGAATTTATCTATGGCAGGTTGCATGATTTCCTGCTCTTTTTTGAGGATGTCGGTTTCGTACTGTCGTCTGGTTTTTTCGAGTTCCATGGCTTCTTTTTGTACTTCTTCTTCCTTTTCCTTCACTTGATTGGGCGTAAGGGAATCAATAGACTTTTGGATAGTTTGCACTTTATCTTGCAGTGCTTTTTCCATAGCCATGTACTTGTCGTTCAATTGTTTAGAGTAAGTCTCAAGCTGACTTTGTGCAGCTTTGGCATCGGGCGATTGAGCGAACACCGCTTGGGAGTTCATGTGTCCGATTTTTTGTTGTGCGTCTGCGTTAGTTGTTGCAAAACAAACCAATGCAAGGAGCATTACACCCCATTTTATGAATAATTTCATGTTTATATTTTTGAAAGTTCGTAGTTGAAAGTTCATAGTTCATAGTTTTAATTTCTCTCAACTATGAACTACAAACTATGAACTATGAACTAATTTACATACTTAATTTTGCTTTTACTTTATCGGTGATGTCATCTGCGTCTTCGGCATAAAGCAATGCACTGGAGTCGATGATGAAATCATATCCGTTTTCGGTAGCAACGGCTTTGATGGCATTCGTAAATTTTTCGACCAAAGGCTGCATTTCTTTTTCCTCTTTTTCAATGAGTTGCTGTTGGAATCTTTGTCTGTCTTGCTCCAATCCTGCCATTTGTTTCTGGATTTCGGCGCGGACAGCTTCCAGCTCCTTTGGAGTCATGTTGCCTTCTGAATATCTTTTTTCAGCATCGGCTACTTTCTTCTGTAGTTTTTCTTCTTTAGCTGTATAGTCGCTATTGAGTTGCTTGGAAAAATCTTCCATGCTGCTTTTAGCGGACTTGGTCGCAGGCATTTCAGTGAAGACCAACTGCGAGTTCATATGACCAATTTTTTGTGCAGTCATATTGGTGGCGGCAAAGGCAATTACAGCAAATACCATGACGCCCCACTTTGCTATTGATTTGTAATTCATGATTCTTTTTAATTAATGATTAATGGTTAACGATTAATGGTTAATGATTAATGATTTGGCTTCGCCAAATCTTGATTATTATTTTAAAATTAATCATTAACCATTAACCATTAATCATTATTTTAGTTTTTCAATAACTTCTTCTGTTTTGTCCATTTTCGGAGAAGCAAATATCATGCTCGGCATAGTGCCTTTATCAAAGATGAAATCAAAACCTCTGTCGGCAGCAAATTTCTGAATCGTTGCATATACACGGTCTTGAATCGGTTTGACGAGTGATTGACGTTTTTGAAAAAGCTCACCTTGCGGTCCGAATTTTTGTTTTTGCAATTCGCGGACTTGCGCTTCTTTATCTACGATTTCTTGTTCGCGTTGTTGGCGTGTTGTTTCGCTCATCAAGACTTCTTGTGCTTGATATTTGCGGTACATGGTTTCGATTTTGCCATATTCGATGGCAATTTCTTGTTTCCATCTTTCGGCAGTGGCGTCAAGTTCAGCTTGTGCAGCCTTATATTCAGGTATGGTCGTCAAGATGCGGTCCATATCAACGTATGCAATGCGTTGTGCTTCTGCGGAGAAGGCGGTGGTCATGGCTACTGCCATGATAAGGAGTAATTTTTTCATATTAAATTTAGTTGATTCGTGCGAAAATAATTTTTATTTGGATTTTGGATAATGTGGCAACCACAACAGTTGCTATGTGACCAATGCAATAGCTTTGCCAATTTTTATACGTTCAATTTTATTTTGGATTGAAAACATATTAAATCATTCATTTTCAATGAAGTAGAAAAAAAATAAACACCCATGTAAGGGCAGTCATTTAACAGGAGTTTAACGTAAAGCGATTTTGTAAATCGCTATCTTGCACATGCGAATTATGATTTACAAAATCGTTTTACGTACATGAAAACGCAAAAGTAGCAGACATTTTTAAAATATCTGCTACCTCTTATAACTAAAATTGTCTGAAATAATTTTGCAAAGCAAACACCATCAAACAATTTAACCCTCAAAATAATCCATTCCTAGTTTGATTCGTAATTCATTGACAATTAAAAACCATAATAAGTTGCTGATTTTTTTAGTCAAAAAACGAATAACGAATCAACAAATAACGAATACACGATTCTACTCCGGTTCAAAACCAAGAATGATACTAAATCTGCCGTAATCCGACCATTTACCGGTGCGGGGAATATAAGGCTTGTCAAATCCAACTCCGTAATCAAATCCGAGTGTACCAAACATCGGTAAGAATACACGCAATCCTGCACCTGCCGAACGACGTAAATCCAAGGGGTTGAAGTCACGGAAATTCGTCCACGCATTGCCACCCTCTGCAAAACCGAGTACATAAATCGTTGCTGAAGGATTGAGTGACAAGGGATAACGCAGTTCGAGTGTAAATTTATCAAACACCGTCGCGCCGAAAGCATTTGCCGAAAGGTCGGTGGTATTGTCTTCGTATCCGCGCAACGAAATGATGTCTTTTCCTTGTATATTGAAATTGGCAATACCATCGCCACCCAGTTCGAATCGCTCAAAAGGTGTTGTACCAATATCTTTATTATAGTGTCCTATCATACCGATTTTCGCGGCAGCACGTACTACAAATTTGCCGTAAACTTTGGAATACCATTCTGCATTAAAACGCCATTTGTGATACTCGACCATTCTATAACGACGCGCATTTTGGCTATCTTCAACGAGTTCTGCGGCTTCTTGTTCACCGCGTATCGGGAAACCGGCGGCTTCGCGGGTTTCATTGTCTTCTGCGATGATAGCTTCGGCTTCTGCGCTCGAAAGTTTCCAGAAATTATCTTTCTTAAACAAAGAATAAGGCAGCGAAAATTCTGCGGAAAGCGAAAACTGCGACCCCGAAGTTGGGAAAATCGGACTGTCAATAGAGTTACGCGAAAAGGTTTGATTGAGGGTCAGGTTATGATAATTACCCAATCTGACGGCGCGTCCGGTTTCTTCCAATATAAATGCTTGATTTTGGCGAAGTGCAATATTTTGATAACTCAAAGTGGTTCTGGATACAAAAAAGTCATCCGGCACTTTGAGACGTGTACCCAACCCTATGGAAGCACCTGTGATGGATAATAGACTAAAGCCCGAATTATCAATACGTCGGGTGACACCATCATCTGTAGTTACATCAATACGTCTGGGTGCGCCATTCGTTTGGCGGGAATTAAATGCCGCGAAAGTAAATGAATTAGGCTTTTTGCCACCCAACCACGGCTCGGTGAATGACATATTATAGGACTGGAAAAAACGCCCGTTGGTTTGTGCGCGTAGCGAAACGCGTTGTCCGTCGCCTTGTGGCAGTGGACTCCAACTCTCCAAATCAAAAAGATTTCGCAGCGAAAAGTTGTTGAAAGTGACACCCAATGTACCAATCACACCGCGTCCGCGTCCGCCCCATCCTGCCGATAGTTCGAGTTGGTCAGAAGGGCGTTCTTCGACGGTATATTCGATGTCCACCGTACCGCGTTGTGGGTTGACGGGCGTATTGATACCCAAATTTTCCTGACTAAAATATCCCAAAGCCAATATCTCGCGCTGCGAACGAATAATGTCCGAACGGCTAAATTTTTGTCCGGGTTTGGTACGCAATTCACGACGAACAACATGCTCATGTGTACGGTCATTACCCTTGATGACTACACGGTCAATCGTTGCTTGTGGTCCTTCAAATATCTGAATTTCAAGGTCAATGGAATCTGTTGTAACAGTTTTTTCGATGGGGTCAACACGGAAAAATAGGTAGCCATTATCCAAATACAAGGAACTCACATCGCGTCCGTCTTGACTAAAACTCAGGCGCGTATTCAATACTTCTTCATTATACACATCGCCCTTTTCGATACCGAGTACTTCAGTGAGTTGTTCGGTGCTATAAATCGAATTGCCTCGCCAAGTGATGTCGCGGAAATAATAACGGTTTTTTTCCTGTACCGCCATATCAATAAACATCTCATTACCGATTCGATAGACCGAATCTTTCGTGATTTGTGCATCGCGATAGCCGAGTTTATTGTATCGTGCAATGACGCCGCGTTGGTCTTGCTCAAAGTCATCCTCAATCAATTTGGAGGGCTTAAACCAGTGTTTTTTGCGCTTGGTTTCTTTCATCAAACGGCGAATTTTTGCATCGCTCAATGCTTCATTGCCCTCTACATTGATTTCCTTAATACGTACTTTTTTCTTTCTGTCAATATCAAATACCAAACGAACGGCATTGAACATCATGGTATCTGCATCTTCTTTTACATCAACTTCAACATCAAGAAAACTACGCTCAATAAAGAAGTCTTTAATCGCATTTGCGGAGTTCATTTTTACACTTTCCGTGACGATACCACCGCGTTGTACAAAGCGTTGCACCTCATCATTGAGGTCATCATGCAATTGCTTACTCACGCCCGTGTAGGAGTAACGCGAAAGGCGCGGACGCTCTTTGACCTTGATAGTCAGAAAAAGGACGTTTTCTATGCGTTTATTTTCAATAATTTCAATATCGGTAAATAGACGCAAACGCCATAAATTGCGAATGGCATCAGGAATATCATCACCCGGAATCTGAATCTCATTATCCACTGCCAAGCCGGATACCGCAATTACAGCATTCGGCTCACTGAATTGTAAGCCTTGTACCTCAATGCCGCCAATGACAAATTTTTCTCCCACAGAAGGAGGTGTTTGCGCGTATGTGAATGTGGATGCGAAACAAAATATTAATCCGAGAATGAATTTTGAATGAATGAATTTTGAATTTTGAATAATTTGAAAAGGTGTTTTTTTATTAAAATTCATATTGTTATTTTGAATAAAATTTAATCCGAAAGAAGATATAGACTCGTCGGACACTTTCAAAGTATCAGACGACTGATGGTTTCGGATAAATTTTGAGACATAATTCATAGACAAAAGTTTACTTTACAATTGGTTCGTGTAAACAACGTTGCTTTATGTTTTTTTGCTGCTTTTGCAGTCTATTCAATAGAACATGTTCCATTGGACGAAACGAAAAAGCACACAAAGATAGTGCTATGTATTGATTTAGTGTGAAAAAAACGGTCAATAATCTTTAAACACACTACATTTGCCATTATTTTTTAGTCCATAGTCGATAGTCGATAGTCCATAGTTTGTATATGTAGAGA
>CALHBW010000551.1 GCA_937930625.1 uncultured Saprospiraceae bacterium
TTAGACGGACCACCTGTACGTGCCGCCGAGAGCGCACCTTTGAGGTGGATATTTTCATTGTCAAATTCGGCAGGAACGGTATAGCCCGGACCACCCATACCCAATCGCTGCCCCGGACGCGCGCCACGCGAATCAGGGTCGCCACCTTGTATCATAAACCCTTGAATGACACGATGAAATAATAAATCGTCATAAAAATTTTCAGAGACTAATTTCAGAAAATTATCTCTGTGTTGGGGTGTGCTGTCATAGAGTAGGATAGTCATGTTGCCATACTCAGTTTGGAGTTCTACGGTACAATTCTTAGGTGCTGCCACTGTAATTACTTTTGATGTGATTTGTTCTTTTTTGCCTTTTACGGCTTTTAATGTAACGGTATATTCACCGGCTTTTGTGTATTGATGTTGGTCAGGATTGTCTTTAGTTGAGGTCGTGCCATCTCCAAAATCCCAAAAGTATTCGGTGGCATTTTGAGAATCGTTTTCAAAGCCTACCTTCGCCAATGGTGCAGGTAGGTCAAGATTGGTCGTGCGAAAGGCAGCCGTCGGAGCAACGCAAGACGCCGTTCCTAAAGCCCCAATACACAACGCAAGATACAAAATATTTTTAGTCATATGTCGTGATTTGTTATTTGTTGATTCGTTATTCGTGTATTCGTTGACTCGTTATTCGTTGATTCGTTGATTCCTGTCATATTTTGCAAAGCAAAACACAGATTAACAATGTACACGAAAACAAGTACACGAATACACGAATAACGAATCAACGAACAATGCCAAAAATAAAAAAGGTTCACCCAATTAGGCGAACCTTTCTTATATCTTTTTAAAAATTCCAAAATCAAATTCCATAATTTAGTTCACGTTTAATTGGAATTTGGAATTTGTCCGCGATAGTTATCGGGATGGAATTTACCAAAGTACTGCTTGCATATCATTGGCAGCGTAATAATCCTTGATAAGTTCTTTCAATTCTTTGCGTGCAAAGAAAATGCGACTTTTCACCGTACCAAGCGGCAATTCAAGTTGGTCAGCAATTTCCTGATATTTAAATCCTTCGTAGTACATCAAAAACGGCACACGGGTACTCTCATCAATTTGGTCAATAATTCCGTGCAATTCCTTCATCATAATATCCGAACTGGCAGCGTTCTTGACACTGTGTTGCCCCGAATTGATGTAGTAATTGTTTGCCGTTGAGTCAATTATTGTGTTGGCTTTGACTTTTTTGCGATAATTATTGATGAAGATATTCTTCATTATCGTGAAAAGCCACGCTTTAAAGTTGGTGCCCGGACGAAACTTGTCGCGGTTCACAATCGCACGATAGGCAGTCTCTTGAA
Source organism: uncultured Saprospiraceae bacterium (assembly GCA_937930625.1). GTDB lineage: Bacteria > Bacteroidota > Bacteroidia > Chitinophagales > Saprospiraceae > JAHDEO01. The sequence continues at coordinate 1,343 of CALHBW010000551.1, forward strand.
ACAAGTCTTTAGCATCCTCTACATTTTTTGTAAGGTTATATGCAAAAGCCTGTAGCATCGATGCCTGCTTATCAAAATCCTTATTGAAATCCAGTGCAGACATAATCTTATAGTTTTGGTTAATAAAAGGTGAAATTTGTTATCACCATGTTGCTCAATTATTGTTTTTCCAAATTTACAAATTTACTTATCAATAATCAAGCGAGGAAGGGATGAGACTATGTTAGCGTTATGTTAATTTAGGTTAATATTCTCGATTTAAGCAACTGATAATCAGATAACTAAATGTTTATTTAGACTAATTCTAAAAAAAATGTTTCTTTCAAAATAAAATGAAAGTTATGTCATAATGGCGACTTTTTCCTCAAAACCGATGTCACAATATCATGGGGTGGCAGAAAGGCTGCCTTTTTGTCAGGGAAAAATTAATGAGTGAATTGATTGATTTGAGTGAATTTTGATTTTTGATTTTTGATTGGATTTTTTTCAAAAAAAAATCTACTCTGACAGCAATCAAAAATCACTCAAATCAAAAATCACTCAATCACTCAATCAAAAATCCATCACGCCATTTCCAGTTGATTACTTTCGACTGCCGCTTTACTATCTTCGAGAATCATATCCGCAGCTTTCTCTGCAATCATAATCGTGGGTGCATTCGTATTGCCGCGTGTTACATTGGGCATTACGGAGGCATCCACTACGCGTAAGCGATTGATTCCGTGCACTTTAAGTTTGTCGTTGACGACTGCCATATCGTCGCTGCCCATTTTGCAAGTCGAAGTTGGATGATAGAGCGTTTCGCCCGTAGCGCGTATGAAATCTTCGATTGCCGCATCATCGTCGAGTGGATTTTCAGGTAAGTAACCACCAATACGATAGGGTTCAAATGCCTTCGTCATACCCAAGCGTTGTGCCAATCGGAATCCCCAAATTGAGCGTCGTACATCATCTGCATCATTCATATAATTATGGTCAATCGCTGCTGCTACATCGTACTTGCCCGAAGCCAATTTGACCGTACCTTTACTGCTCGGATTCAAGACTTTACCACCGATAGAATAGCCATTGCCGTCGGGTTTTTGGAAGCCATGTTCGAGAAAATATCCGGGTCCGAAATGATACTGAACATCAATCGCAGCTTGGTCAGGCGAGGACTTGACAAATGCACCTGCTTCGCCGACATTACTCGCAAATGGTCCTTTTTTGCCACCCAAAAAATACTGATATAAATGCTTTGCAACGACAGGAAAATTCTCTGCACTATCCAATGATTTTTTATAACTGCTTCTAAACAAAGCAAAATACACCATATGGTCTTGCAGGTTTTTTCCAACGCCGGGCAAGTGTTTTTGCATTGGAATATTATGCTGTTTCAACTCCGCCCCGTCACCAACTCCCGACAACATCAACACTTGCGGACTATTATAAGCACCCGCACACAGAAGCACTTCGCGTGTGGCTTCCACTTGATGTTGTTGTCCATTTTGGTGATAAACGACGCCTTTAGCGGTTTCATTTTCAATGACAATACGCTCTACTGTAGCTTTCGTTTGAATGGTGAGATTCGACCTTGATTTGGCTGGATTGAGGTATGCTACTGCTGTGCTGCACCGCTTTCCATTGCGATGCGTGACCTGATACTGTCCAAATCCGGCTTGTTTTGCACCATTGAAATCTTTGTTTTCTTCATAGCCCAATTCGACCCCTGCTTTCACAAAAATATGAGACAATTCATTGGTATAATTCCGATTTTGCACGTCCAATGGTCCGCCTTGTCCGTGATATTCATTTTTGATAACGGATTGATTTTCAGATTTTTTGAAATAAGGTAAAACCTCATCATACGACCAACCACGATTGCCGAGTGCCGCCCATTCATCGTAGTCCTGCCGATTTCCACGAATGTAAATCATCGCATTGATACTACTCGAACCACCGAGTACCTTACCGCGTGGGAGGTACATTTCCCGATTGTGCATATGCGCCTGCGGCGTAGTGTGAAAGGCGTAATCGACATCCGTTTTGTACAATTTGTAAAACGCTGCCGGAACGGAAATATCTGATTTGGTATCTTTTCCACCTGCTTCGAGTAGCAAAACGCTGTGTTTTCCATTGGCAGTCAAGCGATTGGCAAGGACGCATCCTGCCGAACCTGCACCGATAATAATGTAATCGTATTTCATAATGAATGAGTTGTTGAGTTATCGAATTGATGAGTTGATGGCATAGAAACGTCATTTGATGGTGAAAGTGCCAAATGGGAATCGTCGCAAAAAGGTCCTGTGTTCGTTGCCTTACAATTGCATAAACGCACCTTGCCACTTCGTTTGGCTTCAAAAAGTAAGGGCTTGTGCTTCGTGCCATGATGAGAGCCGTCACAGAAAGGTTGGTTGCGACTAAATCCGCATTGACACCACAAATATTTTTCGCCTTTTTCGAGGTGAATTTCGGCGGGTTCATTGGTCGTATTATCTTGTTTTGAAAAACCTTTAGCAATTTCGCTTTCCGGTTTGTCAGACTTTATAAGTGGATAAAACCAACTTGCTGTCCATTTGTCTTTAGGGTCAGTTTGCAAACCATATTCCGTAGGAAATCGACGAGTAAAAATAGCCGTACCAAACATTTGATCCCATAGAGAAAATGTATTGCCATAATTGCCATTTGGGTCGCTGACGCCGTCTTTGATAGATTTGCCGTGATGTGCATGGTGGAAAGCAGGGGTAATGATAATGCGTTCTAAAAGTGTCATTAAAGGGTTGAAAATCTTGTATTTATACAAAAACGCATCCCACTTCACGCGGCTATGCGAACCGATAATCACCAATTGCTTTAAGATTAAACCTAATGCTACCGATGCCCCTCCGCCCAGAAAAGTAACGATAGCTACCCACCACAAATTCGGCATGATAACATAGTACAAAGCCGCATTTCGGTAGGAAACAAAAAAGCCCATTTCTTCTGCCTGATGATGCGGACGATGCAGTTTCCACAGCCATTCATACTCATGTGCGGAACGGTGATACCAATATTGCAACACATCATCAATCAGTAAGTAAAATGGCAACATTAACCACATGCTCCAATGACCGAGCGCAAATTGAGCATTAGGAAATAAAAAAACGCCCAAACCCCATACCGCCAACACGATTCCGGGTTTTATGAATACTGCCAATACTACAAAACTCCCAACTTCCTGAATCCAATCACTCCCGGTACGTTTGCTTCTGTGCAAATACCCCGCTACTACCTCCAATAACCCAAAAAATATGAGGATACCAAGAACGAGATAAGTGTCCAAATTTTCTACGCCAAAAAGTGCATTTTCCATTCGTATGATTTGATTTTAAAATAAAACGCAATACGAATATACGGGAAACTAATGGTTAATGGTTAATGATTAATGATTAATGATTAATTTTGAAATAAATTTAGGCATGTTTAATTTTGCCCAAAAAGTAGTTGACACTTTTGTGGTATAAAATGCACTAATGTGTCAGTGGAGCGTGAGCGTTTATGCTCACTCCATGAGCAAGTTCATTGAAAAAATCGTATAAATATAGTTGTTGTTTAG
>CALHBW010000552.1 GCA_937930625.1 uncultured Saprospiraceae bacterium
GTTTTGGCAATATCCTGATGCACCGCGTACCGATTGTACGATTACAGAAATGATTTATGTGCCGGATAATGTAAAGGATGGTTTGTACTTGCTCAATTTGCAGATTGCGAGTTTTGAATTGGATGTGAGTCCGAGCAAGCCTGTATTGTATAACGTAGCGTAATGCGTCTCGCTTGCGCCTCGGTCAGGTAGAGAAAATTCATGAATTTTCTCTACCTGACCGGACAATACGCGGGCGCAAGCCGGAGGCATTACGCTACGGTGATTTAAAATTTAAACCCACCCGTCAAGACAAGTCTCGTATTCCCGATGTCATTATTAATTTCCTGTACATTCGGCGAGCTATTTGTGCGGTAGGGTACGTATAATTCACTCGACATATTTCGAACCAATGCAAAGTCAAGATACACTGATTCGGGGCGGATGCCGAGTCCGAAACTGATGTTTTGCCATGCACCACTTTCAGTCTCTACATTGCTATCAAAGGGGTTGCCATAGTAAGCATATCCCGCACGGGCGCGGAAGATTTTGTAGCGATATTCTGCTCCCAAACGCGCATTAATCGCAGAGGTATAATTCGCTGTTATATCTTCATTTACAATTTCGGCGTAGCCTTCATAAAACGAATACAAATCAGTGTCAAAAGTATAGCGACTTTTACTGTAATTGACCCATTCTACATCTGCGGATACGAAACCAAAATTCGGTACAATCGCGCCACCACTCGCTATAACCCTCCACGGCGTTTTAAGCATATAATCCACCGGGTCAGCAGAGGTTGATGCTCTATTGAGTGTTGGTCCATCATTGACATCATACGTGATGCTATAATCCATTTCCACGTCAAATTCGGTATCTGTCAGACCAAACGTAGTAGGCGTATGTGCTGCCAAACCAACACGAAACATACGATTGATTCTGTAAATCGCGCCCACTTTTAGATTCAAGCCCACACCTGTAGTCGCAAAACTTTCGGTGTAAGTCATGTTGTTGAAAAACTCGTATTGGTCACCTCTATCCTCTTCGCTATAGCTTGTTGTTTGTGTATAATTCAAAATCGGTAATCCAAGTGTTGCACCAACATACAAATCGTGGCGATAATTCGCGCCTATCGAAAAGCCCATTTCGTAGATAGAACCTTTAGCATTAAATTCTTCTGCTTTCAAAATAGAACTATTCGCATCCAAATCAGCTGCATAAAAATCAAGGTAATTCTCCGGATTATAGATAAGGTCAACATCATAAGCAAGCCCTTCATAGAAGCCACCAAGCTGCTCCGGGAATAACCCATCAGCTTGTTCGAGGAAACTCTCTACAATAGAGCCGTTGGTCGTATTTTCATAACTGAATCGTCTATCCAAATTTGCCACTTGATTATACGTGATGGCAAAAGTAGTCGCTTTCCAGTCGTTTTCATATCTATCAGTCAGAGTTACGAATGCTGCTCCAACACCCGCAATACGCCATCTGTTATTATCAGTATCAGTCGTATTCCCGGAAAATTCGGAAGCAATACCACCTTGATTAAGCGTAGGTGTCAGCGCAATTTCGGAAGCTCTGAACACGCCCAAACCTCCCGGATTGATATTGGCACTTGAAAGGTCACCGCCTAATGCTCCAAAAGCACCACCCACTGCGAGTGAGCGAGCCGTCGCGCCACTAGTCCACTGCGAATATCGTAGGGCATCAACATCAGTTTGAGCAAAAGAAGAAAGCGAAAGGATTAGAATGAGGCTAAGGGATGAAAAAAAGTATTTTAGCATATTTTTATTGTTGAATTGTTTCACTGTTCTATTGTTTCATGGCTGCCAAGGCAATAAGTAAGTGGGTGGACAAAACTAATCGCACAATTTTTGAACCACTAAGTAACGATAAAACAATAACTCCCGCATTTGGACGGCTTCTTTTGCGCTTATTTTTCCCCTTGAAAACAGTTATTTATCCATCTCGGCTCAGCCGAGACCGTTTCCAAGAGAATCCCGATAGCTATACGGGAAAGCACAAAATAACCTCGTCGAAATGCGGAATTTATTATTCTATTTGAAAACTACGGATAAAAAACATCCTACCCTAAATCAGAACGTCATTCTGAATTTATTTCAGAATCTCCCGAACGACAAGCACAATATTGAATGTGAGCTAAAATTTTATATTTCACTCAAAAACAACAAGTTATCTCTTTATTGCAGCATGGTTTTTCTATCGTTCGGGAGATACTGAAATAAATTCAGTATGACGGTTACTTTTTTGGGTTTTGGGCTGGTGTGCTGCATCATAATTTTTTACTTAAATCATAATCAACGGATCATCAGTACATACATTTCGCGTTTATTTTTTATCCGTAGTTTTCAAATTCTATCGTTACTAAGTACTTAAAAAACCATGAAGCTATAAAACAATGTAACAATATAACAATGAAACAATAAATTTTCAAATAAAAAAGGCGGAATTAATTCTCATTAATTCCGCCTTTCAAATATTATCATGCCTCTCGGCGATTATTTTAGTTGCGTCCGCCACGGCTGCTTGAGCGTGTGCTGCTACTCTTAGAACTGCTACCGCCTGAGCGGAAACTTGAGTTGCTGCGAGAAGAACTGCTGCGTGTGCTGCTTGGCTTGTAGCTTGAGTTGCTACGGCTTGAGCGTGTGCTGCTGCTGTTTCTGTTGCCGCTATTCATCATCGAACCGAAACGTGATGTACGCTTGTTGGAACGAGTCTTGGTAGAAGGCGTAGTCGCTTTGTTGCGCGTAGAACGTGTGCTACTTGATGCAGCAGGCGTATTGTTGCGTGTCGTGCGACGTGTTGCACTTGTAGTATTAGCAGATGAAGCTGTGTTGTTGCGTGTCGGAGTGATTTTTCCGCCGCCATCAGGATTGCTGCCTGAGCGTCCGCTTCCACCGCGAATATCGGCAGTAGGATTGCTAAAGTTAGAAGTACGAACACCGCGTGGAGCTGTGTTAGTATTGCCCGGTGTAGAACCTGCATAGTAACTACCTGCTCCGCTGCCATAGGCATTAGGTGGGCAGTAAGCTGCACTACCGTAGGTATTATAACTGTTGCCATAACCGTAGTAGTTACCGTAAGCGTATGGATTGCTCCAAGTATTGTAATATTGGTTGTATGCCGAACCGTAAGTGTTGTATGGAGAGTTCCAAGTCAACCAGTTGTTTGGTCTTGACCAAGTATTATAATAAGAATATGGTGAACCGGCAGTCAGATAAATATTCGACCCTGCAGCACCATTATAGTAATAGCCATCCGTGTAACAAGGGTCATAATAGTTGAATCCGCGATAGTTGCTGCGGAAACGACGTATGCGCGATGTGTAGCAGTAGCTACAATCATTATTATTTCTTGTGGCGCGAGTCGGTGTCTCGTCAGCCGTTCTTTCCACTTCAGCTATTTCTTCCTGGAAATAGTCATCAGAAGGGTTGTAATATAAGTCATCTTGTGCGTAAGTCGCGCTTACGAAAGCCAACATAAAGATGGCGGACAGTGATAAGATAGCTTTTTTCATATTTTATAATTATTGTTTGTGTAAATCGAAAACTCTTGTTATTAAGTGCAAGTTCAAGTATCAAGTACAAGTTCAATTTAACAAGACTAATGAAAAATATTTGAACTGTAATTTAGCTTAACTTTTTAATGCTTACTTTTGTGACGCTTTTTTGGCACAAAAGGTTCACGTAAGTTAGGTAATTATTGTTCTTCTTACAAAATTTTTAACAAATTTAACATTAGCACTTTGTGGAAATGTGAATATTTTAACTTGAAAAGAACTTTTTACCCAAATAAATACGTTTGTCTTAAATCAAATAATGTACCAAAATCTGTTAATGATAATGGTGAATGATGAACGATGAATTTTTAACGATGAATGGGGGATAATTGACGATTAATGAACTAATTAAAACAGTATTCATATGAATTTGGCAATCAAAAAATATAACATCATCCAACTGATTATGTTGGTCGCTGACGAGCAGGTGCTTGACCGAGTTAGTAATGAATTGAGGCAGTCAATTTCTGTAAAGGAAGAACCTATACTGGAAAATATGTCTTTGGTCGAAGACCCGATTACTAAGTATAGCACCATCATCGAACAGGAATTTGATTTGGAGAAAATTAAACAGGAACAAAATTATACAGGAATTGATAAGGAAAAGATGTATCGCTTAATGAAAGAAGCTGATATCCAAGAACCTATTGAGGATTTATTGAAAATGATTTAATCAAAACCCGTTGACATGAAATATGTATTGGATACCAATATCATTTTGCTTTACTTGCGAGATGAAGCTGTACAAAAACTAATTGAAGCGGAGTACGAACTGCTTGAAGGCGAAAATGATTTGTTGATTTCTGTTGTGACATTAGGAGAGATTCGTTCAATAGCGAGAAGAAACAAATGGGGAAAAAGAAGGATTGAAATTGTAGAGGAGTTTTTAAGAGAAATGGTAGTAATAGACATCAGATTCCAAGCTATGATAGATGCTTATGCCGAAATAGACACATTCAGTCAAGGCAAACATGAAACCAAGTCATTGAATTTATCAGCAAGAAACATGGGAAAAAACGACCTATGGATTGCAGCGACTGCGCTTATAACCTCCTCAAAATTAATGACCACCGATAAAGATTTTTTGCATTTGGATAAAGCGTATTTTGATTTGGTTTTGATTGAAACTTAAAAGTATATAGAAAATACTTCAAGGATGAAAAATGAAAATAATAACAGAAGACAGACTGAAAGGGAATTAGGAATTTCATTATTCAAAAGTGAGAAATACGAAGAAGCACAAAATATATTTGAACAATTAAAAGAAGAGTCACCGACATCCGATAACAGGTATTTACTTGCATTATCATATTTAAAATTAGATAAAACCGAACGGGCAATTGACCTGTTTAAAAAAGCGCTAAGTACATTTGACATTAGCAGTAATCAACACTCAATCTCAAGGATGAAAACTTACTTCGCGAGTGTATTGATAGAAAGAAGCATTTATCCTTTAGCTTTTGAATTACTCAAGGATGTAGGTGATACTTATTGTAAACACATAATATTGGATTATACATTCCTTATGATGAGAGGTCTCCCATC
>CALHBW010000553.1 GCA_937930625.1 uncultured Saprospiraceae bacterium
TCAACACAATCATAAATACCTCGTCAAGTTTGAAACCAGAGATTATGAGCAAACCTACCGCATACGAGAAGGTAGAAATGCCAGCAACATGGCAGACATCAAACGCATTGTCAATGAAGACTTTATCATCTCAGTAATGGGTCGATTTAAACAAATGAACAGCGACTTCGTGAAAGCCCTGACCGGCGCACAAGATGAAGACGAAGATGAATTTGATATGATATTATAATGAGTGAATTTTGAATGAGCGAATGAGTGAATGTTTTTAATGCTATAAATGCTGCACATTCACTCATTCAAAATTCGCTCATTCACTCATTGGCTTGGAAAGTTAAGATATTGCCATTGATACAATAGCGCAAACCTGTTGGTGCAGGTCCATCGTCAAATACGTGTCCGAGATGTCCGTCGCAACGCCCGCAGACAACTTCGGTGCGGTTCCAGCCGTATTTATTATCCGTTTTTTCACCAACGTATTCTTTCTTGATGGGTTGGTAAAAACTGGGCCATCCTGTACCTGATTTGAATTTGGTTTCGGACTCAAATAGTGCCAAACCACAAGCACTACAATAGTACGTTCCCGCTTTTTTATTGTCCCAATATTTGCCCGTAAAAGCGCGTTCTGTACCCTCTTCGCGCAAGATGCGATACTCTTCTACTGTGAGTATTTCGCGCCATTCTTCTTCTGTTTTTTCTACCTTTTCCAGCTTCTTAGGAAAACGCTCACCCAAGTCATTATTAGTCGCCTTTTTAGCAGCAATTACTTGTGTTTCAACTTCTTGCTGTGGTGCTTTTTCTACAACTTTAGTGTTCTGCGAACAAGCATTGATTGCGATAATTATGTTTATAAAAAACAAAAAAATAATTCTATTCATATTTTGTAGTTCATGGTTGAAAGTTCATAGTTCATAGTTGGTAGTATTTACGAATAAAACACGAAAATCGCCTCGCGTCCGCACTATGAACTACGAACTATGCACTATCAACTAAATTAACACAAAACCTGCCAAAACGTTCTATTTCGCGTCAATATAATTATCTTTGTCAAACATAAAACAAACAAAGTACAAAAGACGTAAAAGAAATACGTCAGTACATCAGCACAACAACACATCAGTACGTAAAAACATGATTACCGTTTCTAATATATTTGTAAAATACAGCGACCGCATTTTGTTGGATAATGTCAGTTTCGTTATCGGCGAACGTGAACGCATCGGCTTAGTCGGTAAGAACGGAACGGGCAAATCGACTATCCTCAAAATCATCGCTAAATATCAAAGCCCCGACAGTGGAACGGTGACGTATCCGTCATTATATACGCTCGGTTTTTTGCATCAGGAATTAGAATTGCCGCAGGGAAAAACAGTGATGGCAGAGGCATTGACGGCATTTGATGACATCAAACAACTCGAAACACGCATCGAAGAAATCAATGAAGAAATCACTCAACGAACTGATTATGAAAGTGATTCGTATGCAAAACTGTTAGAAGAATTTTCGGATGCGAATGAGCGATTCGGTATATTTGGCGGCTATAATATGGAATCGGAAGCCGAGCGCGTCTTGCGAGGTTTGGGTTTCAAACCTACGGATATGGAACGGCAGACGAGCGAATTTAGCGGTGGTTGGCAGATGCGTATCGAACTCGCAAAAATCATTCTCCAACGCCCTGATTATCTGCTATTGGATGAGCCTACGAACCACCTTGATATAGAGTCGATTATTTGGTTGGAGAGTATGCTGCGTAATTACGAAGGCACAGTAGTCGTCATATCACACGATAAAACTTTCCTAAATAACGTCACAAATCGCACCGTAGAAATCGAACTCGGCAACATTTATGACTACAAAGCACCTTATAGTAAATACCTCGAACTTCGCGTAGAAAGACGCGCCCAACAAAGCAAAGAACACGCCAACCAACAACGTGAAATTGCTCGAAAAGAACGCCTCATTGAAAAGTATCGAGCTAAAGCAAGCAAAGCTAAATTTGCCCAATCGCTCATCAGAGAATTGGACCGGATGGATAAAATTTCGATTGATGTAGAGGACAATTCGGCGATGAAATTGCGCTTTCTGCCTGCACCGCGTTCAGGCGAAATTGTGGTGGATGCACAAAACGTCATCAAGCAATATGGCGAGTTAATGGTCTTGGATAAAATTGGTTTTCAATTAGATAGAAATCAACGTGTCGCCTTTGTCGGGCGCAACGGTGAAGGCAAATCTACGCTCTCCAAAATCATCGCAGGAGTACTCGGCAGTACCGCCGGAGATGTGAAGCTCGGACACAATGTGGACATCGCCTACTATGCTCAAAATCAAGCAGATGCACTCGACCCTAAAATGACCTTACTGGAATCTATGGAAGACGGTTGTCCCGAAGAATTACGCACGAAACTAAGAACTATACTCGGTTCATTTTTATTTAGTGGCGAAGATGCGGAGAAAAAAGTTTCGGTACTTTCAGGAGGAGAACGTGCGCGACTCGCATTAGCAAAAATGCTCTTACGTCCAGCCAATTTACTCATTCTTGATGAGCCTACCAATCACTTGGATATTGTTTCAAAAGACATCCTGAAAAAAGCATTGATTGCCTATGATGGCGCATTGATTGTGGTATCGCACGATAGGGATTTCTTACAAGGATTGACAGAGCGCACTATCGAATTTCGGGATAGAAAGTTGCATGAATACCTCGGCGATGTACAATATTTCTTAGAAAAAAGACAAGTCGATAATTTCCGCGATGTATCCTTAGGAAAAAATGCTAATAGCACAAATCTTCCTAAAACAGCTTCTTCTCAAATTAATGTCACAGAATTAAGCCCTGAACAAAAAAAAGAACAACACAATCGCAAAAAACAACTCCAACGCGACCTCCACAATGCCGAGCGAAAAGTAGAAAAACTTGAAAAGAAAATCGCAGAGTATGAAGTAAAAATGGCAGAACCCGGCTTCTACGAGAGTGATAAATCGCAAGAAACACTACAAACCTATCAAAAAACACAGAGCGACCTTGAAACAGCAATGGAGCATTGGGAAACTACTCAGGAAGAATTCGACAGCCTTTAGTTCAGACATTCAAAATTCATCCCGATAGCTATCTGGACACCCATTCAACATTAGCAAATAAGGCTGTCACAAAAACTTTTTCTCGTCAGAAAATGCCAAATATTCTTCTTATCTTTGTCGGCGTGACCAAACCATTATATAAGACCCATACAAATGAAGAAAAATTATTCTGTTTTATTTATTGATGACAAAGAAATTAACAATCACCTGACGAAGGCTGTCATTGAAATAGAAGAGCTTCCTATTCAAGCTATTATATACACCAACCCACTTAAAGCTCTTGAGGAATTGAAAACGCTTACTGATTTTCCAACCCACATATTTGTAGATGTGAATATGCCGGAATTGGACGGTATTTCATTTGTTGAAAAGTTTGAGGAAATATTTCCTGACAAGGATACACGTATTTATTTCCTCAGTGCTGCTTTATCCGACGATATATCAAAGAAAATTGAAGACTTCAAATCCGTACACGGATATCACGAAAAGCCCTTTTCACTTGAAATAGCTGAAAAGGTTTTCGATTTAGAAGGCATCGAAGAAGAATAAAAGTCTTAATTTTGGGCTTTCTTCATCGAAATTCTATTTGTGAAAAAAGACCAACTTAAGTACGACCTGCGCGGTGTTTCCGCATCCAAAAGCGAAGTCCATGCCGCTATCAAAAACCTCGACAAAGGACTCTATCCCAACGCTTTCTGCAAAATCCTTCCTGACATTGCTGCCAATGACCCTAACTACTGTAATCTGATGCACGCTGACACTGCCGGTACAAAAACTTCTCTCGCATACATGTACTGGCGCGAAACGGGCGACCTCAGCGTATGGCGCGGTATTGCCCAAGATGCCATCGTGATGAACCTTGACGATATGGCTTGTGTCGGTTGTACAGAGGGCATTCTGTTGTCTTCCACCATTGGGCGAAATAAAAACCTCATTCCCGGCGAAGTCATTAGCGAACTCATCAATGGTACAGTAGATTTTGTAGATTCGCTACGCGAATTTGGTATCGACATACACCTCGCAGGTGGCGAAACGGCAGACGTAGGCGACATTGTGCGTACCATTGATGTAGGTTACACCGCATTCGCCCGAATGAAGCGCGACGAATTGATTGTCAACAAAGTACAACCCGGCGATGTCATCGTTGGCATCGCATCCCATGGACAAGCCAGCTACGAAACCGAATACAATGGCGGCATGGGTAGCAATGGACTCACCTCTGCCCGACACGATATTTTTAATAAAATTTATTCCGAAAAATATCCCGACAGTTACGACCATAATACGCCCGATAGATTTGTTTTTATTGGGAATAAAAAACTAACCGATACCATTGAGATTAACGGTCAACAAATCCCTATTGGTAAGCTCGTCCTCTCTCCCACTCGTACCTTTATGCCCCTTTTGAATGAGGTATTTAAAACACTGAAAAAAGAAATCAACGGCATCATTCACTGTACAGGAGGCGCACAGACGAAAGTCCTCAAATTTGTGGAGAATGTGCATATTAACAAAGATAATTTATTCGATACACCGCCTTTATTTGAATTAATACAAAAAGAATCAGGTACGGATTGGAAAGAAATGTATCAGGTATTCAACATGGGCAATCGCCTCGAATTTTATTTGCCCGAACAACATGCACAAACAATAATTGACGTGGCAAAAAGTTTTAATATTGACGCGCA
>CALHBW010000554.1 GCA_937930625.1 uncultured Saprospiraceae bacterium
GTCCGTGCTTTGCTTGACTGCGGACAAGAATGTCCGCCTTACATTAAACGATATGAAGAAACCAATACTTACGCTTTTTTTCGCTTGTTTCATCGCGATAATTTACGCGCAAATCCCCCTCTCCTACTACCTCTCCGAAGACACGAAATACGACCCCGCCATTCCGACACCCGAACAAGTATTTGGTTGGCAAATCGGAAAATGGCATGTCAGTCACGACAAAATTGTCATGTATATGCAGGTACTCGCTGCCGCATCTGACCGTGTGACGGTAGAAGAATATGCCCGAAGCTACGAAGACAGACCGCTGCTATTGGCGACGATTACGACTCCGGCAAATCATAAAAATATCGACCAAATCAAAGCTGACCACGTCGCGCTTACCGACCCGTCGAAATCTAAGTCGCTGAAAACCAAAGATATGCCTGTGGTCGTTTATCAAGGCTACAGTGTACATGGCAATGAGCCGAGCGGAGGAAATGCTTCACTGCTGTACGCTTATCATTTGGCAGCGGCACAGGGCAAAGAGATTGAAGAAGCCCTACAAAACACCATCGTACTACTCGACCCTTGCTATAATCCTGACGGGTTTAATCGCTTTGCTTCGTGGGTCAATTCGCATAAAAGCAAGCACCCGAATCCAAGCACAGACACGCGAGAACACAACGAGAGTTGGCCTCGTGGACGCACGAATCATTATTGGTTTGATTTGAATCGTGATTGGTTGTTGGTGCAGCATCCGGAGAGTCGCGGACGTATTGCGAAATTTCAGGAGTGGAAGCCCAATATCCTCACTGACCATCATGAAATGGGCAGAAACAGCACTTTCTTTTTCCAACCCGGCATCCCTTCTCGCACCAATCCATTGACGCCGCCCAAGAATCAAGAATTAACCGGAAAAATAGCGGCTTATCATGCCAAAGCATTGGATGAAATTGGCTCGTTGTACTACAACAAAGAATCATTCGATGATTTTTATTATGGTAAAGGTTCGACTTATCCTGACGCACAGGGTTGTATTGGTATTTTGTTTGAACAAGCGAGTTCGCGCGGACATTTACAGGAGAGTGTAAATGGAGATTTATCATTTCCCTTTACGGTCAAAAATCAATTGACGACTTCGCTTTCTACGTTTGAAGCAGCACAGAATCTACGTACCGAATTGCTTGATTTTCAACGAGATTTCTACAAATCAGGTATTGACCAAGTAAAATCTTCCCGAACAAAAGCGTATATTTTTGGAGATGAATATGATGAAAATCGCACCCAACATTTGATAGATTTAATTAGTCGGCATGATATAGAAATCTACGAGAATGATACCGACATTCAGCAAGGTGGATATACCTTCCGAAAAGGAAAATCCTACATTATACCGACTGCACAACGACAAGCACGATTGGTGGAAGCAATGTTTGAGCAGCGAACAACTTTTACCGATAGTCTTTTTTATGATATTTCAGCATGGACGTTACCATTGGCTTTCAATATACCGCATGAAAAATTATTAAATATTAATTTTTCAAATAAAAATTTAATAAAAAAACCTACATTTGCCAAAAAAGAAATCATTGGAGGTAAAAGTGATTATGCGTATTTGATGGATTGGAATGATTATCATGCGCCGCGTGTGTTGGGGCAATTATTGGAGAAGGGATTGAAAGCAAAAGTAGCTACGAAGCCTTGTGAGGCAATGTGCAAAAGTGGCACGGCGTACAAATTTGACTACGGAACAATTATGATTCCTACCAATCAGGAGTTGATGAGTTCCGACAAATTATACGCACTACTATCGCAACTTTCTAACGAAAACGGTGTACCTATATATGGTATTGCAACAGGTCTGGCGAGCGCAGGAATCGACATGGGAAGTCCGAGTTTTTCAGCTTTGCGTGCGCCGGAAGCCCTGCTACTTGTAGGTGACGGATTAAACTCTTATGATGCCGGAGAGGTTTGGCATTTGTTGGACGAGCGTTTTGATATGCCACTCACAGTGGTGGATATAAAACGTGCTAAGTCCTTGAATATGAGTGACTACAAAACGCTCATTATGACTGACGGCAACTACTCCTCACTGTCTGAGGCTGCGGTGCGCGATTGGGTGACGGGTGGCGGTACAGTCATTGCGATGAAAGGTGCGAACAGATGGCTCAAAAGTCATGGTTTGAGTGGTGTACAATTCAAAGCCTCCACAAAACCCAAACGCAAACGCCCCTACGCCGACCTTTCCAATATCAACGGCGCACAATACATCGGTGGCAATATTGTGGAGGCTAGGCTTGACCTCACGCATCCACTTGGTTACGGGTACACACGCAGCGAACTACCCGTTTTCCGTCGTGGCACATTATTTTTTGCCCAACCTAAAAACACCTATGCTGCTCCTCTATCCTACACTTCTAATCCGCTGATGGCGGGTTACATTTCAAAAGAAAATTTACGAACGGCGGGCAATGCAGCCGCAGCCGTAATCACGCGTGTCGGTGACGGGCGTGTCATCAGTTTGTCGGATAATCCGAATTTCCGCGCCTTTTGGTATGGAACGAACAAACTATTTTTAAATGCCATCTTCTTTGGACATACTATTGACAGCGGAGCTACCGAATCTGTTGGTAAGCCCGTAGAGGAAGTGGATGAGGCATTGGAACACGGACATAAACATTAAACGTGCTGATGTGCTGATGTGCTGATGTGCTGACGTATTATAATGTTGTTGTGTTAGTGTGTTATCGTTTGATACAATAAGACAATAACACAAAAATACGTCAGCATATCAGCACATCAGCACATCAACACGTAGAAACCATGCAACGCTTTACATTTATATTAATTATTCTTCAACTGATTGGTTTTCAGGTGAGTGCGTTTCAACAGCCGGTACAATCGGTGAAACATCTCTCATTGGAAAATGGGCTGTTGTCGTCCACTATCAATGTCATTGAACAGGACTCATCAGGATATATATGGTTTGGGACGAATGTTGGATTGACGCGCTACGATGGTTATCGTTTCAAAAATTATACGGTATCAGACGGGCTTCCGGGTAACGGAGTGAGTAACTTGGAATACGACAAACAAGGACGTTTGTGGATAATGACACAAGGCGAATTGTGTTATTTTTTTGAAGGAGAATTTTACTATCACAACAAAGCACTGCCGGAACAACCGGAAAACGCTCAAATAACTTCATTCACTATCTCGCAAAATGGTCATCTTTGGTTTACAACGAAAGAAAAATTAATTGCTTTAGACAGTACTTTGAATAAGGTAGTTTGGACTTCTGATAGTATCACAAATATGCCTTTTAATAACCCTAAAATTCAATTTGAAGATAATAAAGGAATGTTATGGATACATGATGATGATAATTATATGTTGAAAATTGCGGGAGAAGAAGTTGTATTAGTTCCGCTTAAATTTTCTTCCCCTGCCAATAAGTTCATTCGAGCTGCTTGTATTGATGATAAAATTTTTTATACCAATGGACAAAATTTGATTCAATTGAATCAAAACAACGCGAGTATTAGAAAATTACCCGGAGATGAAGGGTATTATCTGGACAATATTCAAGAAACAATTGTCCGCTCACCCAATGGACAGATTGTCCAATCTGACTTGCCTTTTCTCACGAAAGACAGTAAAAACAGGGTTTGGACTGCCGAAGCAGGCAGCGGATTTGTCATTTTAGATTCGCTCAAAAACAAGATGCCCAAATTACCCGGAGGTATTATCGCATCGGATATGTTCGAGGATATGTCGGGCAATCTATGGTTCGCCACGCGCAATCAAGGCGTTTATTTTTTGGATGCGTCCACACATTCCGCAGCGAATAGTATTCATCTGTTTTTAGACAAAAAATCAATCACAAACATATGTTCCTCAGACAATTATACCTATATCATTTCCAACGACACCTTATATCGTTTTCACGAAAACCAAGATAGCTTTTATCTCCAAGAGGATGTTCCCGGCGGTATAAATGCTATTACATTTCTCAACGAAGAAGATATTTTATTGAGTTATAAAAATAAAATATTACAATACAATGGCAGTATCCAAAGTGAATATGACATTCAAGGCATATCGGTTATGGCGGCATCAAATGATATGCTGTATTACGGCGTGGGTACACAACTCAGACAAACAACTTTTGACAATTTGCACGACCCATCTCGTTACAAATCTATCTTAAATCGCCTTGTTACCTGTATTTTTATAGACCAAAAAGGACAGAAATGGATAGGTACAGAAGAAGGTTTGTATAAATATACAAGTAGTAACAATAAAAACAAGTTAGATATTATTTTTGTGAACAGCATTTCAGACATCGGGCAGATCGACGGCACAATATGGGTAGCTACCAAAGATGCCGGCGTACTTGGACTCAGAGAAGGCGAAGAGCAAATCATTCGTATCAATACAGATAATTATCTCAGTCATAATTACTGCACAGGACTCGTTGCAGAGGATAGTATTCTCTGGGTAGCTACCGGTACGAGTGTCCACAAAATTGCAAATATTGACTTTGAAAAAGAACAATACTACCTAAGCTCTTTATCAAAAAGAGATGTATCTCAAATCGCTGATATTCAGTCTATTGATGTCAACAACAATTATGTATTTATAGGCACTAAAGATGGTTTAATCCAAATTGATAAGCAATATTTTGCAAGAAACTACGAAGCAAGTAAAATACTGATTACCGATATTTTTCAAGGAGATAATAAACCTATATTACTCAAGGATTTGGTAGAACTTAGCTACAAAAACAATGGCATACGTATCAATTATGCAGCCATCAATTATGCCCAACAAAATAATATTGTATATCGCTACAGAATGAAAGGTGCAGACGAAGGATGGATAAAAACAAAGGATGTTGCTACGCCCATTTATCTACTCCAACCCGGCAACTATACCTTTGAGGTACAGGCACTTGGAGGGGCATGGAAGAGTTCATCCAAAGCTGCAAAAATAGATATTCATGTTTCTCCTCCCTTCACACAGACCACAGGTTTTCGATTGCTTATGGCTTTTTTGGGAGCAGTGATTCTTATATCGCTATACCGCATATATGATGATGACAGACAAAAAACAAGGCTCAAAGAAGTCGTTGCACAAAAAACTGCCGACCTCAAAGAAAATGTTAATCAACTGGAGCGCACCAACCACGAATTAGAAGAATTTAATTATGTAGTAGCACATGACCTCAAAGCTCCTCTGCGTTCTATATACAGCTTTTCGCAACTCCTCAAACGAACAGATGGCGAAAATATCAGTACTTCAGGAAAAGATTATGTAAATTTTATCCAACAAAGCGCATTACGCCTCCAAGAGACTATTGAAGACCTACTATCATTTTCGAGTATTGATAAAACAGAAAGTGCTGAAATCGAAGTCAATCTCAATGAGGTATTGGATAGTGCATTAGATAATTTGCAAGGCACTATTGAAGTTCAAAATGTCGAGATTCAACGTAAAGACCTCCCTACCCTACTTGCTAATCCTGCACATATGCTTCAGGTTTTTCAGAATTTAATCGGCAACGGCATCAAATATCAACCCGAAGATAATCAACCGATTATCAGTATTGAATGTGTGTCCAAAGGGAATGAATGGCTATTTTCTGTGAAAGATAACGGTATCGGTATTGACAAACAATACGAGGATAAAGTATTCAGAATATTCCAACGCCTTCATAGTGTAGAGCAATATTCCGGCACAGGTATCGGTTTGCCCATCGTCAAAAAAATCATCGAATCGAATGGTGGCAAAATCTGGTTTGAATCCGAACTTGGCAAAGAAACTACCTTCTTTTTTACATTACCCAAAACGTAACACAGACATTCTTGTCTGTACTTTGCGTGGCACAGACAGGAATGTCTGTGTTACGAAATCAAAAATCAAAAATGAGAAACATTCTCGTAACAGGCTCACATCGCTCCGGCTCTACTTGGACGGGGATGGTTTTGGCATCGGGCGGAGAGGTCTTGTATATTCAAGAGCCGTTTAATGTTTTGCATAAAAAACGTTACGAGACGCCCGTTGAATATTGGTTTGAATACATTGATGATGAGGATAGCCCCGCGCGTCAGGCTGCTTTCAAACGATACCTTCATCGCTTCACCGATTTTGATTTTTCCCGCTTAAAAGAAGATTTAAACATCACGAAAAACATCACGAAATATCCGCGTACTATTTACGGTGCATTTCGTAAAAATCGCGTTCCACGTAAATTGATTAAAGACCCACTCGCGCTATTTTCGGCAGAATGGTTGGCAGCACATTTTGATATGGATGTTGTGGTATTGGTGCGTCATCCGGCAGCATTTGCGGAGAGTATTCAGGCGAGAGATATGCGGCATGATTTCAGTCATTTTTTGGAACAGGAAACGTTGATGCAAAAACACCTTGCTCCATTTCGTGCTGATATTGAGGATTTTATACAAAATCCAACACGACAAGCCGATATTCTCGAACACGCGACTTTATTGTGGAATATCATTCATCATCAAATTTTGTATTATAAAGAAAAATACCCGAATTGGATATTTGTGCGTCACGAAGACCTCTCTCGCGAACCCTTCGAAACCTTCGGAAAGCTATTCGATGATTTGAATTTAAATTTCAATGAAAAAGCAAAAAAATACCTGCAAGACAGCACACAATCCAACGAAAACAGCCGATTGAAACGTCAATCGGCTGCAAATATTTTTAAATGGAAAAAAAATCTCACCCCACAACAACAACAATTTATTTACGATAAAACACAACACATTTCAAAGCATTTTTATACCCCGTAGAGACGCGATTAATCGCGTCTCTACCACGATATATTATTTTGGAACGCGCGAGGAGATTCCATTATTTTCAAACCATAATATCTTATCCGCAGCACTCACATCTCCATCCAAATTGAAATCTGAAACACGATAATAATCGAAAATACCATTATCTTCTACCCAAATGGTTTTGTCACCTCCTGTCACATCAAAACTTGGAAAATCGGACTGGTCGCCATCACCTGCGTACATAGACCACAGTCCTGATGTGAGTAATTTTTGACCATGACTTGTTGCATCGCGGTAGCTATCCGAAACCCGAAAATCGTGTATCAAAGTATATTCATTTATCGGGATGGCTATGGGAGACATCACTCCAATGTGATTGCGATGTTCGATGACTGCATAGACGCTATCCAAGCTCATCGCGGTAGATAAGACGCATCTATCAATAAAACCAATCGCCCCGTCTTTGTGCAGCAGAGCCGCTGTTCTTGCGACTTCGGTATCGCTTTCTATCCCCTCACGAAACGATACCAAGACCCAATCGACCACATCAGCAGGATAATCTGCATCTGTAAAATCAATTCCTTCTTGCCCGGTATAATTCCAAGGGGCAATATGATAAGGTTGCCCTGCCGGAGTAGGCGGTTGAATACCCGTAGGCGTTTGTCCGGGCAAGATGCCCCGACTTGTATTTAGCTTGGTTGTCATTTCGTCGGTAGCGGTATCATACGCGCCTTCGAGATACGCATGTAGCTCAATATCAATGCAATTTGGGTCGGAAATCAATATCAATGTGCTTGTATCGCAAAGGACGGGAATACCATCATCACAGACTTTGTATTCCATCGTTTCTGTACCAACAAAGCTTGAATCAGGGGTGTATGATACATAGCCACTCGGTAAGATATATAACGAACCGGTCACATTGATACCCGAAACATAAGATGCCGTCAATTCGTCATTTTCAATATCAATATCATTGTCAATAATATTATCAAAAAGCCGTTCGCCTGACAAAGTACGGAGTGTATCGGGAGCAGCTATGGGAGCATCATTTACGGAATTGATGGTCACATAAGTAGTTGCTTGTTTGCAAATCACCGTCGCATTATCTTCTACACAAGCCTCATAAGTGAACCTATCTATACCATGAAAGTCGTCATTCGGCGTATAGATAAACGTACCGTCTTCATTCAGCGTGACTGTACCATCGTCGGGTGCATTGGTAGGTGTAGCGTTGACAATAATGTTTGCGTTATTCGGAAAATCGTCATTAGCTAATACATTCTCTGACAGGATATTATCTTCATTTACAAGAAAATTATCATTATACAATAACACTCCTGTCATGCAATCTGCTCCTTCCGCGATAAGTACCATATCACTGACAGCTATCCCACATGGCGTAGTGACTTCGCAAGTATATGTTCCCGGTGATGTAGCGATGATAGTGCTGGTCGTCTCGCCATTTGACCAGAGGTAGGCAGTGCCTGTACGCGGTACGGAAAGTTCGGTTTGTTCGCCACCACAAATGGCTGTTGGTCCGTTGATAGAGATGGAAGTTGTTGGTGTCACATCGGCGGGGTCAGTCTGTTTGGTGAGTGTGATGGGCGCGACCATTACGTTATCATCATCATTTTCCTCCAACAAGACATTATTCGGGTCAACATGTACGACTATCATATAATCGCCATTACAGGTTTCGGCAGGAATGTCAATGAACATTCCATTGAGATTGTAGTAATAAATATCCGTCCATCCTGCAGTAATTCCTTGATTCGTCGTACCGCAAGAGTAGGTGCCACCGCCCAAGCCGTAATTCGGTGAATCTGTTGTCAGGGTATTATCATTTTCATCGCGACAATGTCCATCGTAATATTCGCAACTACCATAGTCCATCAGACAAAAACCGAGCTTCGAACCTTCGCCTATAATCGTCCATTTGAGTGGGTCAGGCTCGTTGGCATCCGGAATACGAAGCGTATAAACTCCCCATTCATCAAAGTGAGCGTGATTATGTGTCGGATGGTAGGTCATCGTACCTGCCCATCGGTCGATGTAGGTCATATTATTGCCTTCCTTTTTATAAATCCGCTGTTGAACAAGTTGGCTGGGCGTACTACCGTCGGGACAAACGGTGATATTACTATTCCACAGCGTATCTGTACCGCATACAAAATTGTTGGTCGCAATCACGCGAAGTGGTCCGTGACCGACATTGGGTGTAGAGACTGATACGCGCAATACCTCCGGATATTCAGGGTTTACGTTCGAATCAACAAGTACATCGTAAGAAATTTTGATATTTGGTAAGAGGAGACAATCCGTGCTTCCATCTTCGCATACACAGCCAGTCGCATCATTTACTGTACAAGGTTGTGCATAGATGAATGCCGGAATTGTTATTAGTAGAATGGCGAGTAAATAAACTCTCATATTCAATTATTTTAATATTGGTAATTGGTAAAATTCTAATGTTATTAAGTTAAGAAGTTTTTTATCATTTTAATAAAATTAAAATGTATATTTTTTTATTTTAAAATTCATTTTTTTGAAAACATTAATAAAAATTAAAATGTATAAAATTTAATAAAATACGTTTACTAAACTTTCAAAGGGCTATCAGTCTAAGTTTGTTTGCGGGATTATTACTCGTCTGACGAAGGTTTTGTGAAATGTAGTGATTTGTCTCATAAAATATTCGCACTGAATAAAGTCATTCGTCTGACGAGTATTCGATTTAGGCAAAGTTAGACGGATAGCCTTTCAAAGTTTAGTAAACGTAGGGTTCGCATCACTTTTAGTTTTATTTAAATTATGAATTATAAAGTAAAATAATATTTTCAGAAAATAGCTTAACTTAATGACATTATGCTAAAATTTCTATCATTTGAGACGTAGCAAAGATATAATATGATACAGTTTTTTTATGTAAATTTAATACAAAATTCTTACGAATTTAAAAATGAATTACCTCTTAATAAATTAACATAAAAATCTAACATCCATTTTATTACAAATAACATTTTTAATCAATCAATTTATTTCCCTTACTAATATAAAACATTATTCAAGCACATTATTCCATCAATGAATAAGCACTTTTTTAATAATTTTTTGTTTCCCGAAAAATAGCTCCAAAAAGTAGATGCCGGAGGGTAGATTATCCACAGGAATTGTTTCTGAGTCCAGTATTTTTTCATGCTCGTACCACATATTTCCCGAAACATCGTACATGCGAACACTGGCAGTTACAGGCGTATGTACATGAATAAAATCAACCGCCGGATTGGGATACACCTGAATATCAGGCAGGTCAGAAACAGGTTGATTTGCTATCGGAAAATCGGGTCGAAAGCGAATCAATCCGCCAAAGTCTGTCGAAATCCAGAGAATACTATCGCCTTCTGTGCTGAAACTACGGATTGTATTGGTAGTCAAAGGGGAGTTGTCGATGTTGTAGGTCGTCCATTCGCCGAAAGTGCAGATGCCTGCCGGGGCTGTTCCGAGATAAATTGTTCCGCGTAGCTCGGCGATGGCACTGATACTATTGTCGCAAATGAGCGAATTGAGAGTGAGAAATGCAGTCGCATTGGCATTGGGGTCGAGGATATTCAGCCCGCCTGCAGGACAGGCGAGTAATTTATTTTGTTGTTCATCAATATAAATATCTAAAATTGTATTGTCGGTCAAAAGTGTATTGTCGGCAGTGTAAAGGGTTATCGTGGTATCTTGCAGGCGTCCAATGCCGCCGTTAATTGTACCTATCCAAAGGTCGTTATTTTCATCTACGGCAAGGGTCGGGATATTACTGGAAATGAGGTCGGAGTTATTCATGTTGTACACCTTCCAATCAGTACCATCGAAACGATGCAAGCCACCCGACGTACCAATCCAAAGTACTGTATCGGCGTCCATTACCAGCGTACGAATGAAGTTATCTTCTAATCCTGAATTAGTAATATCGTATATCGTCCAATTGGTACCATCATATTTAGCCAAGCCGCCGATGAATGTACCAACCCACAAGTCACCATGCTCATCAAACAGCAAAGACCGAACGGAATTGTGCGGCAAGCCTGAATTGTCGGTGCGATAGGTTGTCCAATTCTGCCCGTCAAAATAGCCAAGTCCGTAGTCTGTGCCAACCCAAAGGTTGCCTTGTTCGTCGGGGAGTGTACAGAAGACATTATTGTAAGGCAACCCGGAATTGTCGGTGTTGTAAATTGTCCATGATTCTTGGGCTTTCATTTGACTGAAGGTGCAGCAACAAACGGCTATCAACAATAAGCGATGAATGATGGACGATGAACGTATTTTTTTATTTTCCATGATTGAATACTAGCTGGACTATGGACATTGGGGAATTAGGAAATTTGGTATTAGTTGAAAACTACGGATAAAAAACATCCTACTCCCAAACCAGAACGTCATTCTGAATTTATTTCAGAATCTCCCAAGCTACAAGCACGATATTACATGTGAGCTACACCTTTGTATTTTGCTGAAAAACAATAAGTTATAGGTTTCGTGCGGCATTGGTTTTCTATCATTCGGGAGATGCTGAAATAAATTCAGCATGA
>CALHBW010000555.1 GCA_937930625.1 uncultured Saprospiraceae bacterium
AAAATACCACTATCGCTTTCCGAAAATCCAATATAAAATCGGAACACGCTGCCGTCCGATGATAGTTTTTCTGGAAGAATGTGTGGAGGAAGCCCACCGTTTTTTCTCCAAGCCCGACTGGTCACTCAATATCGCAGGCAAACACTACGATATGCGGATTGACCGCCTTGATATGCGCGAGTACAATATGCAGGTGTGGGAGCGCGATTTTACCTACCGCCTCTACAAATGGCAAGCACTCAACTCCCACAATCTCGCCGAATACAAAACACTCAAAACGGATGAGGAACGCCGAGAGTTATTGAGTAATATTTTGGTGGGTAATCTGCTTTCTTTTGCTACGGGTTTGGAGTGGCAATTGGAAAGACGACTCGAAGTGGAAGTAACCAATATCATTCGCCAAAAAAGGATTGGCTACAAGCGTATGAAGATGCAATGTTTTGATGTTGAATTTAATACGAATATGTTTTTACCGCAGTTTTTGAGTGTTGGGAAAGGTGGGGCAAAGGGTTTTGGGGTGTTGCGGATGCCTCAAAGAGTCAAAGGCAATCGAGCCGAAAAGTAAGATTGAGGCATTCAAATATCACTGAAAATTAATAGAAATTAACATGAATCGATTGAAAGAAAATATCTATCTACCTGCCTTGATTTCGGGATTAGAACGTATCATTCCGGGCTTTAGTGACTTGAATTTTCCGAAGCCCGCTTATGAGCATACGCCTGAATTAAATGAGCTATTGCTTACATCTACAAAGTTGGCTTTAGGAAGGGATTTTAACTTGTCAGAATGTTCGGCTTTGGAGGTGATTTTTCAGCGTGTAAATACCGAAAATCAATATAATGGAGAAAAGCATTTCTATCCACTTTCGTCTTTGGGAATTGAGAAGGGTGATATATTTCCTGATGATAGTACGGCAATAAATTTACCCGAACATTGGGCAAAATTTTGCAAAGAATTTGGTGATATACCGCAAGACGGTGATTCGCATTTGTTTACCGAAACCTTTATTTATTTACTTAGAAAATATGCGTCTAATGTCGGTTTGGGTGAGCAACTTTCTTATGTATCACTGTTTGAATTTTTGAAAATACGCGCGGCACTTGCAGATGCTATTTATCATTCGGAAGATAAGGAACAGCCCGTTTTAATGCTTTGCGCGGATATTTCAGGTATTCAGTCATTCATTTACAATATCCTGTCGAGTAAAGCGGCAAAAAGTATGAAAGGACGCTCGTTTTACCTCCAACTTTTGATGGATAGTTTGATTCATAAAATTACGAATCACCCACAAATCAAGGCAGGAATTGGTCATGTTTTGTATAGTAGTGGTGGCAAAATGTATATGTTATTGCCCAATCGACAAGAGATAAAAGATGCCATTCAAGAAATTGAAAATGAGATGATTGGGTATGTTTTTGAAGAGCATAAAACGCGCCTTTATCTCTGCATGAGCTATATTACATTTGGATATAGTGAGGATAAAAACAGCTTTAAATTTGAAGGAAAAACAGGTGATATCAGCGACCTCTGGAGAACTTTGGGCGAAAAAGCCGCACAAAAGAAATTCAGAAAATTCTCATCAATACTTACGGGAAAATCCGGTCACTCTAAATTGAATTTTGATAAATTTTTTAAGCCGCAGGATGAAGGTTTTGATACTTCTGATGACACAAAAAATAGTTGGAAGCAATGTCAGGTGACAGGTGAGGTAATTAAAAATAAAACAGAGGAAAAGAACGATATAAGCCATAAAAATGAACCGGGAAATGTTTGGGTACACGAGGATGTGAAATTTCAAACAGATATTGGTAATAAACTAAAAACGCATATATTTTTCAACACTTTTCAAACTGTAAAAAGAATCACTGATAAACACAAATACTACCTAACAGAACCACTAAAAATGAAGGTTTATCATGCCTTAAAAAATGATTTTAATTTCGTTGACGAATACAATCAAATTCAAAATTTCCCTTCACTGAATAATGCACTTTTACGGAGAGTGAATAATACTGAATTTCTGCCGGATAAAGTTATTAGCGGACAAGATTCCTCCTACGGCTTTGTCTTCTATGGCGGTAATAAACAAGCCATGATTAGGGATGAATTTGATAAAGAAATTCGAGAAAAAAACTACCACGAATTAGCGGGTATCAACGACGAAGGCGAAAACGAAAAAGGATTCAACAAACTCGGCGTATTGCGGCTGGATATTGACGGACTCGGTGGTATTTTCGCTACCGGAATGAAAAATATTCAAAGTTTCGCAACGCATACTACGCTGTCAAGTCGTTTGGATTTGTTCTTTGCGGGTTATCTGAATACCATTAGAAAAAAATATCCGAATGATGGCGGAGATAAGTTTCGGGATTGGATAAACATTCTGTATTCGGGCGGTGATGATGTTTTTGCGGTCGGGCGTTGGGATTTGATATTGAAATTTGCGGCACAAATACGCGAAGATTTCAGACGCTTTACGGGCGGGCGCGAAGATGTGTCACTCTCTGCGGGTATCGCTTTAGTTGGTGGTAAATTTCCGATTGTAAAAGCTGCCGAAATGTCGGGTAAAGCTGAAAAAAGCGCGAAAAATTTTGAGCGCGAAAGCTCTCAAAATTACCTTACAACAAAGAAAAACGCCCTCACCATTCTCAATGAAACGATTAGCTGGGAAGATGAATTTGGCTTTATACAAAAACTTTCAGGTGAGTTGCATAAAATGTTGAAAGAGAAGCAATTGAGCAAGGGATTCATTTATAAAATTTACACCTTCAAGCACTTGAAAAAAGAGAAGAAAAACGACTGGTGGTGGCTTTCTGCATACACCTGTTCGCAACATGCAAAGAAAGCCAAAGGCAATTCCAAAATATTTTTAAACCAAATTAAAGATGCACTCGCTACAGGAAAATTCACCGCCGAAATTGATGGCGTTAATTTGGATTATAAAACTACGGCAGGGCGCATGCTCGACCTCATCGCGCTTGCTGCACGTATAGCTGAACTTAAAAATCGTTAAATTATTTTTTTAATATAAATTTTAAAATATGTCACTTAAAATTCAAAAGTATGATGACAAATTGAACCCTACATCGGGTGAGGCAGTCTTGAATCCCGATTGGGTGACAAGGGAGGAAGGCTTGCCTGATGAAGCGGTGAGATTTGCTGAAGATTTTGGCAAATACCTGACTGACCCTTTCAAAAAAGGCGACAGAACCTTTCCGGGTAGAAATGCGCTAACTACTACACAATTACGCAATTTTTTCAGCGAAATAAGGCGTATTCAAGCCAAAGGCTATGACAAAAACAGTTCGGATTTCTACATGCTCAAACCCAAATTGGCTTATGCCAAAGCAAGGGTAGATAGCAGAAACAGAATTGGTGATTTTGTAAAAGCACTCACCGAACTTATCAATAAAGTCATCGCTTCGGATAAGCCCGAAGTATCTTTTTCAAACTTTGTAAAATTTGTCGAAGCTACGGTTGCCTATCACAAAGCTTACGGCGGAAAATAAAATTATCTGACAATGAAAACATTACAGAAAAAAATCTTTATCACGGGTAAAATCAAAACCCTAACCGGTCTGCATATCGGCGGACATAATACGCACCTTGACATTGGCGGTGTGGATAGTTTTGTTATTCGAAATCCGAAAAATGACGAGCCTTACCTGCCCGGTAGTTCGCTCAAAGGCAAGGTGCGTTCTTTGTTAGAGCAATCTTACGGTACTTTTGGCGATGCCAATATGAAGGAAGTCAAACACGGACCGATTGACGACCCCAAACATCCGATTACCAGATTATTCGGCTCAGTAAAAGGGCGAAATAAGGACAGTCAAAAGAATATTCCTGCAAGGATTATCGTGCGCGATGGTTCGATTTTATCGGAAGACAGCGACAACACCGATTTGCCTTATACAGAGGTGAAAACGGAAATTATCGTAGATAGAATCACTGCCGCTGCCTCACCGCGCCAAATTGAGCGTGTACCTGCCGACTCCGAGTTTAAGTTGGATATTGTCCTCAATATTTGGAGTGATAGTAGTGATTTCCAAGAACTGCCCGAAGCCCAAATTGTCCAAATGCTCTTCAACGGAATGCGTTTGATAGAAGGTGATTATCTGGGCGGTAACGGCTCGCGTGGTAGCGGACAAATAAAAATCGGCATCGAAGAAATCAAGGAGCGCGACAATACATTTTATCAGAATATGGAAGCTGGTAATAACACACATTATCAGGATTCAGCGCACCAAATACCGGAAGATTTAAAAATATGGGCATGAAATTAATCAAATTCCGTTTTACTACGCCCTTGCATATAGGTACGGTACGGGCAGACACAGATACATCCGAATCGACGATACATTCGGACACGCTGTACTCGTCCATTATCATGGCGTGGAGCAAACTGGGTATTCAACATCCGATGATGCGGAACAGGCGCGTAGAAGACCCGATACATGATACCGAATTTACCTTAACAAGCATGTTTCCCTACTATCAAAAAGTAGATAAACAAGGCAATACAATAGGTGAATCTTTATTATTTTTTCCAAGACCAATAGGAACAATAAAATCTGGTGCTTATAAGACGCACAAGCAATTTAAAGCTATCAAATACCTTGACTTACAGCACTTTAAAGAATTGTTGAAAACAGGGAATATTGATGCTAAAAAACTTGAAACGAATATACATGGCGATTATCTGACGAACAACGAGGACATTAAGGCAATGAAAAAGGAGAAAGAAGATTTTATGGAACGTAGCGTTTCTCCGCGTGTGTACGTACCGCGTAATGGTGAAAAAGATGACAAAGGTAATCCCATAGAAGATACCGAGATTTTCTACATGGAGCGTATCTATTTTAGAGGAAAATCAGGTTTTTTCTGTCTGGTGAATTTTGATGATGAAACGATTGAAAAGAAAGTAACCGCCGCACTCAATTATCTCCAAGACGAAGGTATCGGTTCTGACCGAAATACAGGCAATGGTGCATTTGAATACACGATTGAGCCTTTTAGCGAATTGGACGACATCATTAAAATGAAAACCGAGTATCGCACTTCTATGTCTTTATTTTGTCCTGAAAAAGCGGACATTTTACAAGATATGATTGGGGACGACCGTACAAGTAAAGCAACTTACGAATTGGTCAAACGTGGCGGTTGGATGACCACTACACCACATTTGAATTTTCGTAAAAATTCGATTTACATGATGAATGTTGGCAGTATTTTGAAAACCGGAGAGAAAACGGCAGGTAAAACGGTGGATTTGCGCCCCGACGTATTATCGCCAAGTCATTCGGTATATCGTGTCGGTAAGAGTTTGTTTTTGCCGATAAATATATAAACGTAAAACGATTTTGTAAATCGTAATTCACCTTGTAAAGTTGCTAATTATGCGTAACGATTTATAATACCGATTTTCATCGGCACAAGAATCGTTTTACGTTCAACTAAATTTCTCAAATGCAAAATAAGATAAAACCCGTCAGCAATTATCCCGCGAAAGTCCGTATCCTTACGCCTACGCACGTAGGTGCTGGAAGCCACAAAAACTGGCAAAATGGTATTGATTTTTTCTACAAAAATGGCTTTATCTATGTAGTGGACAGTCGAAAATTATACAAGATACTCGACGAAACTCCTGCACGCGGAAGTATGAGTGCCTTGGATGTTTATACCAATTACCTTGCTAATCGAAAATTGGATAAAATCGAGCAACTCATCCGTGAAATTGATATTGACTTTGAAGAAATTGCGCGACTTAAATTTAATGATGTAAATCCTGATAAAGAAATACAAACACTTATTCGCACGGGAAAGGGCGTACCGATGTTGCCGGGTTCGTCTATCAAAGGGGCGATTAGGTCCGCGGTATTCAGTCATTTGCTGCGAGAAAAAAGGATTGACCCAAGAGATTTTCATGAAAAATACACAGAGAAAGACCTACTCGGTAGTTTCTCCAACGACATCATGCGCTTCATTCGCGTGTATGATGCGGAGATTTTGCAGACAGAAATTTCATTAATATCATTATTTAACCTGTATAAATATGGCAAGGATTGGGAAAGCGATTATAAAGACGGCGGCTTATGCACCGTCGAATCATTTATACCTAATGCAACAGGAGATTTTCGGATAGACATTGCTGCGGGTTTGCTCAATCTCATAGAACAAGGCAAAAAACGCGATGTCCTTCCGCCCAATATGCAGCAAATTTGGCACAGTGCCAATCCTATTAAATTTTTGTTCAAAATCATCAATGAACACACGCGCCGACACCTCAAAAAAGAAATTCAATTTTTTGAACAATACAACCAAGCCGAAGACAGCGAACTGATTATTGAAAAGCTCGAAGAACTCCAAGCATTGACCCAAAATGAAAATACTGCCATTCTACGGATGTCTTACGGTAGCGGCTTTCACGCTATCACAGGCGATTGGCGATTTAGCAATCACACCTCAACAATAGACAATCCTGATGATAAAAATTGGGTCTATAGTCAAAGTACCAGACGAAAAGAACCTGCCCGTTATAAATCTCGCCGTATTGCAGATAATCGAGATTTATTTGCTTGTATGGGTTTTGTGGAGTTGAGTTTGAGGTAGTTGGCATCACCGGATAAACTCCAAATATACGTTCTTTGACCTACTGTAATCACCGCATGAACGCCAAGCCGTTTATGTCGATATATTCGCTCTCCCGATTGCTTTGTTTTGAAGATAAAGTAGTTGGGAGAGATGACTTTTTTTCTTTGGAATTATCCATTTTAGGTAGGATTGTAATTCTAATTTGCAATCGCAGGCCCCAATGTATACTGAATGTTAGTCCATAATCCATTATAGATAGGATTGTAACACTGCCGCGTCAAGCCGTTGCGCGATGAATTTGTTCTTTAAACCATCATCCATTTTAGATAGGATTGAAATAGTATAGTTAGCGTGTTATCAATTATTCTCGGCATCGTTTAGCCCCGTATCCACTTTAGGTAGGATTGAAATACCAGAGGCGCACCGAAGGATGTGCCGTCCACGTCTTTAAGACTCCGTCCATTTTAGGTAGGATTGTAATTGTATAACTGTTGGTAAGGGAAAATCGCCTTTTGCTTTAAGCCCCACATCCATTTTAGGTAGGATTGAAGCTATACTTGTCCTTTGATATTGTCCACATAAATATCGCTTTAAACCCATATCCATTTCAGATAGGATTGAAATGTTCCATGCCCAGCCGGTTATTCTGGGTGCTTTTCTTTTAGATTATAGTCCATTTTAGGTAGGATTGATACGGGCAATCGCAATTGCAGTCTTTACAGCAAGTTGTCTTTAGACCATTATCCATTTTAGGTAGGATTGAAATTTCTCCCATCCCCCTCTTGCTTCTTGGTCATAGTGCTTTAAGCCACAATCCATTTCAGGTAGGATTGGAGCTACTTTTTGTTAATTAGTGGGTCGTAAACGAAGTCACTTTCAAAGACAGTCCATTTTAGGTAGGATTGTAACACGAAAATTCCACACAGTCACCCCTCGCAGTTTTCATTTCAATTGCACTCCATTTTAGGTAGGATTTGTAAATGTAGAGACGCGATTAATCGCGTCTCTACGGTAGGGGCGTATCCGTTTTAGATAGGAAATAATGATTAATATTATAATTGACAAAAAACAACAATGCGTAAAAAATTAATCATTAATCATTAACCGTTAACCATTAATCATTAAAAATAATTATGACAAAAGAATACAATCAACACTTAGACAAGGTGCTGAAAAGCCACCGCTATACCCAAGACGGCGTATATGACCAACTCAAAGTAAAGCGCAATACGGTAGTAGAGCTTATTCAAAAAGAATATGGAAGTAAAATTTACAGCCCTTTTGATTCTGGTTCTATTTTAAAAAAAACTGCCATTCGTTCTCATTTTGATTATGATATTATTGTGCCTTTCAAGCATGGTACATTTGAACATCCAAAAGAAATGTTAGAGCTGTTTTACAAATCACTCCAACGAAAAAATCTGAAAATTAGAAAACAGAATGTATCCGTTGGTTTAGATATGGATATTACGCCGGGAAAATATGATTTCGATATTGTACCCGGATTGGAAAAAAGTAAAGGAGATTTCGAACGCAGCAAAGGTGACTTATACCTATACCCTCACCTTAACGCCAATCCTAAAAAAATCATTACCAATATTAAAGAGCAATTGAAATATTTCAAAAGGCAGCCGGCCCAAATAATGAACATCGTTAAGTTGGTCAAGATTTGGAAATACGGAAATGATGTACGCATAAAATCTTATTTACTCGAACTACTTACGATTGAGTCATACGACAAAAAATCGGAGAAAGAACTTTGGTTGCAATTAAGAAATGCGCTTCAATATATTGGAGAAAATATTGAAAACGCAAAAGCTACTGACCCCGGAAATGACAGAAACAATGTCGGTGATTCAGTAGAAAAGAAAGATAAGAAAGTAGTGGCATCCAGAGCTATGAAGTTGGTGCGAAAGCTAACTTCGGAGGCTGAAAATGGAAGAATGGATATTATAAAAGAGAGTTTTCCACTTAAACCTATTCGATAAAATATGAAAAAATTACTCATAATATCATTTGATTTGATTCGAGAGGGAGAAAGTGTAAAATCTCTTGCGATTAGTTCAATTTTATCATACTTGAAAAATGACATTCGATATGGTAATGAGTTTATTGCAGAACATCTGCCGATAAATATGTTTAGCTTGAATAATGCAACTAAAGTTGAAGATTTGCATGACCGTTTATCCGATTTTGATTTTGGTACATTTGATTTCATTGCACTTTCAGCATATATCTGGAATGAATATTTGACCAATGATTTGATAAGTTACATTAGAAATGTATTTGGATTTAGAGGGAGTTTTATTTTAGGTGGGTATCAAATTTCATATTCAGGCAATCCTCAAATAGAATATCCTGACTGTCAATTTTTTATAAGTGGTTATGCGGAAGAATCCTTATTAGCCATTATGACAGGTAGTACAATAAATCGTTATGTCAAATCAGCTATAGATTTTACAAAAATTCCTTCTCCTTACCTGTCGGGAGAATTGCCTTTAAAAGCAAATCAAAAAATGGTCAGGCTTGAAACAAAAAGAGGTTGTCCTTATCGTTGTAGTTTTTGTGCACATAGAGATTTGACTTTTAATAAGGTCTATAAACATAGCTTAGAAAAAGTATATAAAGAATTATATTTATTTAAAAAAATAAATGTTGAAAAAATAAATATTATAGACCCAATATTTAATGCAGGGAAAGAATATTTAGCGGTAATGGAAGAAATGGAAAGGATTAATTTATCGTCATTGATAAGTCTTCAAGCAAGATTTGAAACCATAAGAGGAGATAAAGGTATGCAGTTTCTTGATAAATGTGAAAAACTAAACGTGATTCTTGAATTTGGATTACAAACTGCCGTAGTTGAAGAAAGTGAAATGATTAATCGTAAAAATAGCCCCAAAGAAATTAAAAAGGCAATGAAAGCCCTTAAAGACAGAGGTATTAATTATGAAATTAGTTTGATATATGGGTTGCCATATCAGACCTTAGATTCATTCAAATATAGTATTGACTTTGCCTTAGATAATGGTTGTACTCAATTGACTGCATATCCTTTAATGCTATTGAAAGGAACAGAGTTGTACCAACAAAAAGAGCAATTTCAATTTAAAGAAAAATCTATTGGAGAATACAATATTCCTGTTGTAGTTGAAAGCAATACATTTTCAAAAAAAGAATGGCATGAAATGAAAAAGATAGCGGAAGAACTATCTCCAAATCAACGAATTTAACATCTTTTTTATAATATTTAAAAATTCATAAACATGAGTAAAAAAATCAAACCAAGCGACAACAAGTCCAACCAAGCTAATCCAAACAAGGGGTCAAACGGCACCAACAAACAGTATAGCCAAGTACATGGCAACAGAGGCAAACAGATGAATCCAAACCAACAAAAAGGTGGTAAAAAGCGATAACGCACACCTAGCGCGTACTTGTGTATGCACATATACGTAAGTACGCGCTACACATTAAACAAGTAAACACTATGACCATACTCATCACCATAGTCAGCAAACAAACCATTCCTAACATCTTGTTTATCAAGGAAAAACAAGAGAAAGTGGATAAATTCCTTTTTGTTAATACAAAATTTACACTCGAAAAAAAAATTGATGAACGTATCAAAAACGTTTGCAATATTCGAAGTGAAGATTATTGGAGTGTAGAAGTCATTGAGGATGATATAACGGATATGGCACAAAAAATTGAAGCCAAATTAAAGGAGAATATGCTACCCGAAGATACGCGGTTTTTAGTGCATATTACTGGGGGTACAAAGCCGATGTCATTGGGTGTATTTTCATTTTTTGAAAAAAAGAAAAATGCAGAATTTTATTATATCACATTTCCAAACACCATTCGATACCAACGCCTGTATACCGACCGCCCACCGGAATATCATACATTGGATTACCGGATTACATTAGAAAATTATTTGTTGGCGTATGGTATTAACATAGATGAGAAACAAACGCA
Organism: uncultured Saprospiraceae bacterium; assembly: GCA_937930625.1. Lineage (GTDB taxonomy): Bacteria > Bacteroidota > Bacteroidia > Chitinophagales > Saprospiraceae > JAHDEO01. The sequence goes on from CALHBW010000555.1 coordinate 10,574, forward strand.
ACTGGCTAAAGACGCTGAATACACCAAACAACTCACTTTATCCTCGAAAGAAGATACGAAGGCTGAAAGAACAGCCTATTTAGCATCAAATAACCAGAATGACGCAGACAAAATGGAATGGAATTACTATAAGAATCATGGTTATTTTGAAGAATACATTTACACAATCGTCAAGCAACAGTTGCAATTGAATGACGACCAGATAGGTTTGAGTGTCAAGACCAAACAACCATTAGTAGATGACCCCGAAATTTCAGATCACGAAATTGATGTGATGTTTATTTACGAAAATCATTTATATATCATTGAATGTAAAACGGGAGCAAACCATAAATTATTTGAAGAAACAGTCTTCCGTTTATATACTATCAAACAACGTATCGGGTTTAGCAACGGGTACATCATGATGCTACAAGACCTCAAGAACGCAGACGGAAATATGCCGGAATTGTACGCAAAAAAAGCCAAACCCTCTAACATCACTGCCTTAGATGGCACAGACATCAAACAACAAACCGGATTGCTGCAAGCCATCCAACAAATAAAAGATAAACACGGTACTTTGACATAATATAAGCTGGCGATGAGTGTGATTAATTTACAAAGATAAAATAAAATATTTGTAAATTTTTAAATCAAATTTGAAATGCTCATCAACATCAGCAACCACCCGCACAAGGGTTGGCAATCTGCACAGCGTAAGGCAGCAGAAATTTACGGGAACGTCATTGACATACCCTTTCCAAATGTACCGCCCCAAGCAAGCACCACAGAGGTAGAAGTAATGACCGCCCGATACCTCAATCATATTTTGAATGTGATGAAACAAGGCGAAAAATTGCCGATGGCAGTGCATCTGATGGGCGAAATGACCTTTACTTATGCACTCACCCACAAACTTCGCGCACAAGGCATCCCCTGTGTGGCAAGCACCACCGAGCGCGTCGTCACGATGGATGGTGATAGCAAAAAAACGACATTTAAATTTATTCAATTCAGACCTTATTTTTGATATGAAAAATAAAATCATACTCAGCCTCCTCCTCCTTACGTGTATATGCCTAAGTGCCTATGCACAAGAAGACATGACGCAACTCACCAAGCGCGTAGATAATTTGGAAAAAGACCTATTTACCTACAAAGTCATTGCTTGGGCAATTGCGACATTTACTGCCTTTAGTATTGCTTCGCTTTGGTTGTGGGCGAGAAAAAATACAGAAAGAATTATCACC
>CALHBW010000556.1 GCA_937930625.1 uncultured Saprospiraceae bacterium
TATTTAAAATCAATTATTTACAAAATAAAAATAAAAAATTTGTTTGTAAAATAATTTAAATTCAAACGTAAATCTATCTCGTCTGACATTTTGAAAATGTCCGACGAGTGGGCTTTCCACCAAATTCCTAGATGAGCCATAATTAAAAATGAGTATGGGTACAAAAACGAATCGCACCCACTAATAATCAGTAACTTACTGTAACTTTTAATGGCCAATGAATTACGAATTAAACCAGTAATAATTACAATGAAAATGAAAAATTGCTTCTATTCGGCGTCTGCTATTTTCATTTTCATTGCTATTTTCATTTTTCATTTTCATTATAAACGATTTCTATTTCGTGCAAATCGACACGCTCAAAATCCTCTGTAAATCCAAGCATAAAACCACCGCCGCCTGCGCCACATAATTTGAGCATATAATCGCCGGAATCCAGTCCGTCTGCCCATATTTGACGGAATTTTTCGGGAATCATCTCTTGTAAATATTGATATTGAAATTCGGATAATTTTCGGAGATTATCGAATAATACATTTTTATTTTTTTGTAAAAATGCGTCCATACACGCATCCGAATACTGAGCGAGTTCGGTGCTGATTTTATGTTCAAAATCAGGATTTTTACATTTCTCTAAAAATAAATTAACCAGCGGCTCTGTACTGCGACTGATATGTGTATTGAGCAGGAAAACGCCGCCTTTACCTTCATTTGAAGGTCGAATAGAAACTGTTTGTAGCCCTTCTTTACTTATTATGATGGCTTTATTGGTGTAGCAAATCAAAGGGTCGGTACCGGAGCTTGCCCCGTGAAAATAAGATTCCAATTGAGCAAAAATGGCTTTCAGTCGCGCCAATTCATCTGCATTTTCCCCATCCAATTTATCTAATCCATATCGGTCATACACCGCCGCACATACACTCCCCGAACTCCCCAAACCATAACCCGTTGGAATATCAGCATCCAACCAAATGTTGTCCGTTAAATCCATTGCAAATTCCTCCAAATCCAATTGGCATAGCAGGTCATCGCGCGCTGCCAAATGCGTGTAAAATGCTGCAAGTGCCTCATTTGATTCGGACTGATGTTCGGCGTCTTCAAATGACCACTTTGCTCCATAGCGCGGATATGGCACAGCAAGTGCGCGTGAGCCTTTCACGACTGTATGTTCACCAAATAAAAGTAGCTTGGAATAGTACATGAGAGAGGTGAGAGGGGAGACGAGAGAAATGAGAGGAGAGACGAGAGGAATGAGATTAAAAGTCTCTAATATCACAGATCTCTTTTCTCTCGTCTCATTTCTCTTTTCTCTCCTCTCTTTTATTTCTTATTAAATCTACGTCCGTAACCTGTTCCAAAATCTGCTCCGTGCGCTTCCATAATATCGGTACTATCAAGTTCGGTGGTTGCGTCCAGACCTTCAATTTCGGATTTTTTGCGAGCTTCGAGAATACTCGCAGGTATCTCTAAATCAAGGAGTTCGCAGGATTTGAAAAAGATGTCGGTATTATCTATCGTACCCGAAAAAATTTCTGCACCCGGTCCGTAAGCGTATAATGGCACCATGGTAGCGGTATGATAATCGTCTGTAAATTTGGCACTGACCTCACCTTTTTTGAGGCTGCCTTCATTGATACTGTAACCGCCCGTTTCGTGGTCAGAAGTAACAATGACGAGGGTTTCGCCGTCGGCTTCGGCAAAATCAAGTGCTTCGCCTACACTACGGTCAAAATCAAGCATTTCATTAATAATAAATTTCGAATTGCGACTGTGACCGCCCCAGTCGATTTGCGCGCCTTCGACCACCATAAAGAAACCGTCTCTGTCGCGGTCAAGTATGCGCGTAGCTTTGGCGGTGGCTTTCGGGAGGAAATCTCCGCGTCGGCTATATCCTTTCGGCTGCATATCGGCGATGAGGCATACCATTTTACGAGGCACTTTCGAGCCAACTTCATCCACATTATCCACTACGGTATATCCCTTTTTTTCAAGTTCTTTGATTAGGTCGCGCTTATCTTTGCGGTGCTTGGGCTTGAAATATCGCTTGCCGCCGCCCATGAGTACTTCGATTTTTTGAGTCATAAATTCGGCAGAAACCTCACGATTAATCCGACTGCGCTTGGGCTGATGTGCATAAAACGATGCCGGTGTAGCATGTGTCACCGACGAAGTGGTAATGATACCTGTTGAGAGTCCTTTGTCTTCGGCGATTTCTATGATGGTTTTGAGTTTATTGCCTTTAGAATCCATAGCAATTGCGCCGTTGTAAGTCTTTTTTCCGGTTGCCATCGCAGTAGCACTTGCGGCACTGTCAGTAATCAGTTGATTGGAAAAAGTCTTCATCAGACCAACAACAGGAAGGCGTTCGAGATGCAATTGATTTTTGTTGGCAATCGTGGCTGCTGTGATGTGTGTAATCCCCATGCCATCGCCTATCATCAGAATGATATTTTTCGGACGGGCGGGTGGGGGAGGAGCTTGCGTTACGGTAAAAGTATCGACTTGAGCAACTTGTCGTTGTGCCGCGACGAGTTCATTGCCAATAGAATCTACTACATACGACATGCTATCTAGCGAACGTACAATAGGGGCGGGGTCAGCCATGCCTACCTTTACCGCCATAGTCGTGAGTGCTATCGCAACGAAAGTCAATGTCGCCAGTACTAATCCGTATCCTTTATGCAGCATTTTTTGAACAAATTGTTTTTTGTAAACCGTAAAAATAGAAAAATGCTTGTGAAATATCAATTTTATTAGAGCATGTTTAAAAATTTTCAAACTGATAATCAATCCCGATTAACTATCGGGATGGTTTTGGCGAGGCATCAAAGAGGTCTCGGCTCAGCCGAGAAGGATAAGTGACCGACTTGATGTGAAGCCAAGTTCATAAGATATTGGTTATCAGGCAGAAAATTTTTAAATAGGCTATCCGTCTAAGTTTGCTTGCGAGATTATTACTCGTCTGACGAAGGTTTTGTGAAATGTAGTGATTTGTCTCATAAAATATTCGCACTGAATAAAAGGATTCGTCTGACGAGTATTCGCTTTAGGCAAACTTAGTACATTGTTAAATAAATTTCTTTGTGTTTTTTGAAATGTAAAATGTAAAATAATAAATTTAAAATGTAAAAGTGCTTGTAGTACATGTACAAAACATTTTTATTATTTTTATTTTTAATGATTTTAAAATCAATAAAATATAAGAAAATAACTTGGTCTTGCGTCCTACACCTTTTACATTTTAAATTTATTATTTTACATTTTACATTTTACATTTCAAAAAAGTGTCAACTACTTTTACCGCAAATTTAAACATGCCAAATAATATTTTATCTCTTTTTAATTGTGAAAACCAATCATTTTTAATTAACATTATTTTAGGATTTGTTTTTATTCACAAAATACTCTCGTCATAAAAGTAGGGGCTTTTGCAGTACAGATATAGCATAACTAACTAATAACCAATTAACTAATTACTAACGTCAAATTAATTATAAAAAGAATGGCTCAAAAAAAGTGTTTTTGACTCTTGTTGGCAGAAGTGCATTTGGAAATGAAGAGTATTGGATTCTTGAATCTATGGCAAAATCAATAAATAAATTTAAGGATTCACCTTTGGATGTTAAAGTGGTTAGTTTTAGGAAATC
>CALHBW010000557.1 GCA_937930625.1 uncultured Saprospiraceae bacterium
CAATTCTCTTGAAAAAGCATTATGCTTTACCAAAAGACGGTCTAATTTAGCCTCAAGGAGTTTGATTTGTTCTTGATTATCGTTCATTTATTGGCAGTTTTGTATTTGTGAATCTTTGACAAACATACCCTAAAAGAAATCGTCCACCAAACCTTTTATCGCATTTTAAGGATTTTTTAAACTATCAACTTCCTACATAATATCCTGATAATCAATTTTTTATTTCATATTTTTAAGCACTTTTTAGCAAAAAAATAATATTGATAGCTAAAAAGCCACGAACTAAGAACTATGAACGCTGTCTGTATAAAAAATTGCACAAACTATCTCACGCAGAGAACGCGGAGTACGCAGAGTTTTTGATTATTAGCCCTCTGCGTACTCTGCGCCCTCTGCGTGAAAATCATCTATTGTGCAATTTGTTATACACACATGAACGCTCACCTATGGACTATGAGCAAAAAAATACCTAACTTACCATCTTTTTCAATCCAACAAATAAAAAGTACTAATGAAAAGAGTTATCTTCATTCTGTTTACCTTGCTTTTTTTCACCCATTTCAGCAATGCCCAAACCCAATCTCCCATAAACCTCGATTTACTTTTTGAATTACAAAAATTGGAAAATACCAACCAAACTGACCAAGTATTACACGTCTTAGTCAAAGGTAATCTCAGTACAATTGAAGAAGAAGTCAGAGCCGCAAACGGCACGTACAAATTTGGCTTAAAAAATATCGCTTCAGTCAGCGTTCCTGCTGCTGCTATCCGCCCGATGATTGCCAATCCCGACATCAAACGCATTGAATATTGCACTGCCAAACCACAATTATTAGGCGACTTTATTCTGGAAAATAATAATCTCGACTCTCTCCACAATGGCATGGGCGTACTCCCGCAAGGGCTTGATGGTGAAGGTGTTGTAGTAGCCACGATAGACTCAGGTATGGACTGGCGACATCCAGACCTCCAGAATGAAGATGGCACGACCCGCATTAAGTACATTTGGGACCAAACCGTCACTGCTTCCAACACGCCTTACGGCTACGGCTACGAGTCAGATGAAAACAGGATAAACACCAATACGCCTTTACACGACCCCTATGTTTTTGGCACCTTCGGACATGGCAATGGCGTAGCAGGCGTAGCCGCCGGAAATGGCAGTGCTGTGGAAGGAGAATACATTGGCGCAGCTCCCAAATCTGACCTTATTCACGTCAATATCGACCTCTCAAATGGTTGGTTTGGGCATTTCATAGATGGATTGAATTATATCTTCGAGAAAGCCGACGAGCTTGGAAAACCCTGCGTCATCAATTCGAGCGTGGGAACCTATCGCGGTCCGCATGATACGCGCGGATTGGAGACACAAATGATTGAAAATTTACTGGATGAAAAACCCGGACGCGTACTCGTACAAGCTGCGGGAAATGGCGCGACTATTCGCCAACACCTCGGCTATGAAGTTACTGCCGATACGGTCTTTTCTTGGTTCAAAGTTAATGTCAATACACTTGGTTTCGTTTATTTCGATTTATATGCCGATAAAGCGGATTGGGATGATGTATATTTTTCGCTCGGCTTGCGCCGAAAATCTGATTTATCGCTGCGGGGTGTTACCGATTTTTTCAATGTTCAGGAAGATTTTATGCCAACAGGTACACCCGGCGTTGACAGCATTTCGCGCGACTTATATGACGAGGAAACGGGTACATTATTAGGCGAAATTCAAATATATGCTGAACTCAATCAAGGCACATACGACATGGCATTCGTGGTCATGAATCAGGCGAGTAATACCGATTATTGGGAACTATCCACCACAGGAAGCGGCAAATTTGATGTATGGAGCAACGGCACACTCATAGGAACATCTAGCATCGTACCTCCACACCAAGCTCCCGATGCTGCCACATTCCCTGACATCGAAAAACATATTTTCGCAGACACCCTAAAAACCGTCGTCAGTGCATGGAATTGCTCACCTAAAGTTATTTCGGTCGCCAATTATTCCAACCGCAGCACATGGCCCGGCTACGATGGCATGACCTATCCAAACGAAACACTCCATCAGGTCAAAATCCCCGATTCAAGCGTAGGACCTACACGTACAGGACTACAAAAACCCGACCTCGCAGCGTCCGGCAATTATACTTTTGCCCTGCAAGCTATTGAGCGATTGGAAGAACTTTCTACGCTACCCAATGATGCCGACCGCCTCGCGCCCGAAGGTTGGCACGCGCGTTGGGCGGGTACGTCCATCTCTGCGCCTGTCGTGACGGGTACGGTGGCTTGCTACTTGCAGCAATTTCCCAACGCCACCTATGCCGAAATCAAAGAAGCCTTACAAAACTCCGCCAAAGTTGATGAACACGTACTTCACCAATACGGTCCTGTTCCCAACGACGCTTGGGGTTACGGCAAACTTGACGGCTTTAATTTTGTCAATAATGCCGTACTCGCCATTGATGTAGAAGAACCCATTTTACCTGAAGTTACGCTACAAAATTCTCCCAATCCCTTCCGCGACATCACTCGTATTGAATATAATTTGAATGAATTTGCAGGGCAAAATATCCAAATACGTGTCACGGACTTGATGGGACGTACCATATACACGCATTTTTCCAATAAAAAAATAGATTCATTTGTATTGGATATGAAAAAAATGGCATCCGGTACGTATTTTTACACCCTAATTGTGGACAACAATTCCATAAAAACCCAAAAAATGATAAAAACGTAACCCAGACATTCTTGTCTGGACAACGTAACCCAGACATTCTTGTCTGGATTTTCCTAACAAAAAAAATACACCAGACAAGAATGTCTGGGTTACGATATGCTACTGCTAAATACCAATCAAATCCGACAGAAAACCAAGCGATTAGCCATAGAAATTTTGGAAGAAAACTATGGCGAACGTGAAATTATCCTTGCGGGTATCAACACTACAGGTACGCGCTTCGCCAGTCGCTTGAAAGAGGAATTGGAACAATTGTGCCGTAGCAAAATCAGGCTTACCACGATTCACCTTAATCCCGCTAATCCGCTTTCCGGCGAGATTACCATTGATTTACCCGCTAAAAAATTGCAAAACAAACTCATCCTTGTCATTGATGATGTGGCAAATACCGGACGCACCTTGTATTATGCCATGAAACCCATTATGGAAGTTTTGCCCAAAAAGGTAGAAGTCGTTGTTTTGGTGGATAGAAAGCATAAATCATTTCCTGTAAAAACAGATTATGTAGGCATGAGCCTTGCTACTACAATGCAGGAAAATATTAAGGTGAAAATAGAAGAAGGAATTGAAGAAGCAGTTTATTTGGAATAGTCGCAGTGTAATCCACCGTAGCGTAATGCGTCTCGCTTGCGCCCCGTACTACGCGACTGTAATGACTGCTTTAGCTGTCAAGTAAAATAAAAAATTATTTATAATTTACTATTTTTAAATTCATTACAAATTAAAATAATTATGTGCGTGACAGCTAAACAGGCTGACCGCGAATACTGTAATGACTGCTTTAGCTGTCAAGTGAAATGAAAATATATCTATAAATTATTGTTTTTTTTAAGTTTTTAAAAATTAAAATAACTATGCACTTGACAGCTAAAGCAGTCATTACGGAGTTTCCGTCCAGGCTGTACTTGCAAAACTAAGGCAGCGCAAGCGAGACGCATTACGCTACGGCGAATGACGCAAAACAAGGAAGCGGTCACTTAATTTCATTAAAACAAGTTCAATTTATTTTGAATAAAAAATATTTTTTAAAAATATTTTCATTAGATAAAACACTAATTATCAGTTATTAAAATATTTTTATAAATAAAAAACATCTCATTCGGCATTATGTTTGCCTAATGGTCAATGCTTAGATGCTTAAATGATGAAATGCTTAGTAACGAGTAAATATTATTTTTATGACTCGTTTCAAATCAATTAAAAATTCTCCATTATCCATTTTCAATTAAAAAACATTGTAGCATTCAAGCATTATCTCATTAACGCATTAAAAATATATCATATGCTCAAAGTACTCAATTTCGCTACCCTGATAATGTTGTTGTTTGTCAATACGACGATAGCACAGAAAGGTTGGTTTGTTGTAACGTCACAAGGGGATAGATTGGCATGGGTAGAAGCCGACGAACTCAGTCCCGCAGGTGATTTAATCAAGATTAAGAAAAACGGCAAATATGGCTTGATGGACCAAAATGGTAACATCAAAATCAAGCCAAGATACAAAGATATAAAAGGCTATTCCAATGGTTTGGCTTGTGTAAAAGCATCCAATGGAAAGTACGGCTTCACCACCGAGAAAGGTTTTTTCCCGATTGAAGCGATATATAATGATGCGACTAATTTTAGCGCAGAAGGCATTGCCGCCGTATCGAATCGTGGTGAATGGGGTTTTATTGACCGCTTAGGCAAACTGTTGATTGACTATAAATATGCCGACGCGACACCGTTCAGAAACGGACATTCTATCGTGCGAAAAACGATGTCTAAAACCGTCGGAATGATTAATACCAACGAGCAGTTCGTTGTGCGTCCTGATACCTATTTGCAATTATACTTCCCGAAAGACGGTATGATTGCTGCCCGTAAGCAAGGCTCCGGCAAGTGGGGTTTTGTCAATACTTCCGGTAAATTGGCTATCGAACCACAATATGAAAAAGTAACATCATTCGGCGATGGTCATGCACTCGCTAAAGCCGACGCGCGCTATGCTGTCATTGACAAGCAAGGCAGAGAAGTTGCTCCGGCAATGTTTGAGGATGCTAAAGTAGATGGTTATAATGATGGACTCGCTGCAGCCAGATACGATGGCAAATGGGGTTTTATCAATACAAAAGGCGAAGTCGTCGTTGATTTTCAATATGATGACGTCAGTTCGTTTTCTGATGGAAAAGCTGCCGTTTTGATGGATGGTTACTGGGGATATATCGATACCTATGGTGAGTTGGTGATTATACCTGAATTTGAGCAGGCAGGACCTTTTTATCGTATGAATGGTCGCTCAATTGCACTGGCAAAAGAAGGCGATATGCCTCCACCAATAGAGGAAGATGACGAAGAAATTGGTTTTATGGACGAAGAAGCAAGCATCGTAGATGAGGTGGATGAAAACTGGCAAGACGAAGAGGAAGAAGATGAAGAAGATAACGAAGAAACTTATGAAGAAGAAGTCTTTGAAGAGGAAGAAATTGCAGAATTGGAAGAATCGCCCAAGCCACAATGGGGTGAAGATGAGGAAAAAGATGACGAAGAATATCAAGAACCACCAAAGGAAAGACCAACGATTTTTAGCAGCAGACCCGGCAAGGGCAAAGGAAAAGGAAAAGGCAAGGGTAAGGGTAAGCTCGGCAAAGGAAAAGGTAAACGACCAAGTACGACAACTACTGCCGCACCTGCCAATAATTCGTCAAGCGACAGCCGTGCCGAATTGAAATTTGTGAAGGCATTGCACGATATTGAAGAAAGTATCAATGATTCGCGCCTGGCATATACCAGCAGCTTGATTTATATCAATGAAGGGCACGAATCCGGCGATATTGCCACCTTCTCCCGCAATGCAAAATCTGCCCGTGCAGACATGAACAAAGCATTGGACGCTATGGAAAAATCAGCGCGTGATTTGGATAAATTAGCCAAAAACCCACCTATGAACTGCTTGGGTATGAATAAGTTATTCAAAACCGCCATGCCTGACATCATGAGTGCCAGAAAATCGCTTCAAGCTGCTTCAGAGCATCTCGACGAAGCATTCTCGCGTGTCAGTCACAAGGCAATGGGCGATTCTCTCAATCGCACTTCCGGCAAACTCAACGATACCGAAAGTACCCTCACCGAATTGCACGATTTGGTAGAGCGTTGCTTGACGAAGTAGATGAGTTGATGGGTTGACGAATTGATGAGTTGACGGGTTGATGGGTTGACGAGTTGATGGGTTGACGGGTTGATGAATTTTAGGTAAAATAAATTTTGCCCCGACAGGAAATAATTTTCATTCATACGAAAAGAATTATTTTTTGTCGGGGCAATTTAGTATTTTTACTACGTAACACAGACATTCCTGTCTGTGCCTTGTGTGAAGCACAGACAGGAATGTCTGTGTTACGTTTTTAAACTTAACCATGTTTACACTACTCATAGATTTTGGAACACCTGCTTACGATGATATGGTCAAATTGCGGGATGATATACTCAGAAAGCCACTTGGTCTGGAATTTACGCCCGAATATCTGGCAGCCGAATACGATATGATGCACCTTGCCTGTTATAATGAACGGCACGAATTGCTGGGTTGTCTTATCCTCGCTCCGCAAGAAAATGGCGAAATTAAAATGCGCCAAGTAGCCGTTCGGGAAGATTGTCAGCGAAAAGGTGTTGGTCAACTCATGGTCGCCGACAGCGAGACGATTGCCCGCGAAAAAGGCTTTTCCAAAATGACGATGCACGCCCGCGATACAGCTATTCCGTTTTATAAAAAGCTGAATTATAAGAAGAAAGGTCGCGCTTTTACAGAAGTTACTATCAAGCATTATAAAATGGAAAAAGAATTGAAATGATTTTTGATTGAGTGATTTTTGATTTTTGATTTCACACATTTTGTCATCATTCCTACGTGGCGAAGCCACTACCATAATGAGTAGGTGTTTTTACACTTGAGTTTATTGATTCATTAAGACATTATTTCATTTCAAATTTACTCATTTATTCATCTATTCATTTACTCATCTTTTGTGAAAAACGCGCAAGAGTTAAGAATGTAGATACTAAAAACTGCAAAACATGAAAATATTTGCCTTATTATTGGCTCTATTGGTGAGTTGTTCTGTATTCGGACAGAGCTTTAAGAAATCCATTTGTGAACATCGAAAAGAATACAAAGAAGCCTTCAAAGAAGAAGATTCACCCATCAAACCGGAAGATATTCGCTATTTGCGCTTCTTCAAACCCGATGAAGACTACCGCACAACTGCTACCTTCACCCGCACGCCCGACGAAGAACCCTTTGACATGGTCACCTCAAGCGGTATGATGAAAAAGTATGTCAAATATGGTGAATTGAGTTTCGACATTAAAGGCGAAGCACACACCCTCGAAGTCTATCAAAGCATCCGCCTACGTGCCATGCCGCAGTATAAAAACTACCTTTTCATTCCATTCAAAGATACGACGAATGGCACAAGCACCTACGGTGCAGGGCGTTATCTCGACATCGAAATTCCTGATATTCAAGACGGTAAGTTAGTACTTGATTTCAATAAGGCGTATAATCCGTATTGTGCTTTTAGTGATGGTTACAACTGCCCTCGCCCACCTGCGGCGAATCATCTACAAATTGCAATTGAAGCAGGAGAGAAAAATTACGCGAAATAATGGATAATGGATAACGAAATATACTTTTTTCGCGTAGCGAAAAATTAATCGTTATACATTAATCGTTATACATTATCCATTACCTTCTCCAGCGACTTGTACTTATCACTGCTTTCGGATAATCGGCACCCAATTTCACATGCAAATCATCTTGTTCGATGGGACTTAGTGTGTCCGGTTCATGCACCTTTTTGGAAGGGAGGTCGGCGAGTTCGGGTAGCCAGCGTTTGACGTATTCGCCTTGTGGGTCATATCGTTTGGCTTGGGTCAGTATGTTGAAATAGCGGTCTTCGCGCGGGTCGCTGCCTACGCCGGCTACGTAGTTCCAATTCCCCCAATTACTGCACACATCGTAATCAATCAGCAGCGATTCAAAATACTCTGCGCCGAGTTGCCAATTTACCTTTAAATCATGCACCAAAAAACTCGCTACATTCTGTCTGCCACGATTTGACATGAAACCTGTCAGGTTCAATTCGCGCATATTCGCATCAATAAACGGTACACCTGTTCGCGCCTCTTTCCATATTCGAAACTTTGCCATATCATCCTCTAAATCAGCATTTTCATCGCCTTTAATACCACCTTTTTGAAAGATGGCATTACCATGTTTTTTACCTGTCAAGCGGAAAAAATCACGCCACATCAATTCAAAAAACAGCCAATACGTTGATTTATTTTTGATTTTTTGCTGTTCGTATTTTTTTAATTCTGCATAAATAATTTTCGGAGAAATACAACCCTGTGCCAGCCACGGAGACAATTTCGACGAGTAATCTCCACCAATCAAACCATTGCGTGTTTCTTTATAGTTTTCAATCAAACCAGTATCCCACAAATAATAATTTAACCGCTTGAGTGCCTCTGTTTCACCACCTTTGAATGACAATACTGCTCGCTTATCTTCTTTAAAATTTTTATGTCCAAAATCTTTTAAAGTCGGCATTTCGCCTACTTCCAAACTCGTTCGCATCGGATGTATGCGCGTAGGCGTAGGCAGCGGTTCGCGGACGGGAATATATCGCTCTACTTCCTTCCTGAATTGTGTAAATACATCCGGCGCATGAGCAATCGGGAAGGGCAAATCCTGCGTATAATACAGCATTTTCCCTCTAAAAAAATGGATTTCCATGCCCTCTTTCCAAAGGTTTTGTTCCAATTGATTTTGCACCTCCAACTCCTCCTTCATTCGCTCTCGGTTGCAAAATACCCAATTGGCTTGTACCTCTTTTGCCAAGTCATAAATCACGTCTTCGGGCTTACCCACACGCACGATGAGGTCAGAACCCAACTCACGCAGCGAAGCTCGTAAATCTTCTACACTTTCTATCGTAAATTTTGCTCGATACTTACCTGTTTTTGCAAAACCATACTTCGTTTTCCCCTTAAAAATACGCTCATCAAATACGTAAACAGGGATAATCTCATCCCCACGCTCCAAAGCGTAATCTAAGACTTCATTATCATGGATTCGTAAATCCTGACGAAACCAAACAATGATTTTTTTATGTGGACGATTCTCTGTTTTCATAACAAATAAACTGACAGGTAAGTAATTATAGAATTAACAAACAGCTTTTATTTTAGTTGAATAAAGGTACAAATTTCGCTCAATATTTTCAGTAAAATTTGAAAATTAGCATTGCAGATGTTAATTATGAAATATTTCGATAGATTATAGCCCTAAAAACTTTTCGACTGACGGCTGCGGTGAATGCACGACATTTGGGAATGCCCAATCGCGTCAAGACACAAAAACGCCTTGCATTTTTGGAAATGCAAGGCGAGTTGTACTGACGACTTTAGCCGTCATATTCTGTGACGGCTAAAGTCGTCGGTACGATGAATTATTGTTTTATAAAACGTTGTGTATTTATATTTTTATCGGCTCTGATTTCGATAAAATAGATGCCTTGTGGTGCATCTCTTATATCAATCGTGAGGCTGTTGGTGAGCTGACCGCTTTGTACGATTTGCCCTGTGGTACTGAAGATGGTGTATTCGCCTTTGTGGGTATCAGGGATTTGGAATACACCCTTATTTGGGTTAGGCGTTATAGGAATTTGCAGGGACAATTCAGGCTCGTTTATTGGAACGATGCAGGTATTATTTATTTCTTCTGCCGAGTTGCAGTTTGAGGCATTATTAGAGATAGAACTTGTGCCACCATTGCTTAGGTAGGCGCAAATATTATCCAATCCACAGACAGAAAGATTTGGATTTTCATATATCCATAGGTCCGATATAGTCGTTTCATCTATATTTTCTAAGCCGATTAAACTTGGCAGGGCAGAATTAAACCTAATCAGCAAACCTCCACCAATAGAAGTTAGACCTTCTAAGCCTGTTAAACTTGTCAGGGCAGAATTAGACCAAATATCCAAACCTCCACCAATAGAAGTTAGACCTTCGATGCCTGTTAAACTTGTCAGGGCAGAATTCTCCGCAATCAGCAAACCTCCACCAATAGAAGTTAGACCTTCTAAGCCTGTTAAACTTGGCAGGGCAGAATTCAACCCAATCGACAAATATCCACCAATAGAAGTTAGACTTTCTAAGCTCGTTAAACTTGGCAGGGCAGAATTAAACCCAATCCGCAAATATCCACCAATAGAAGTTAGACCTTCTAAACCTGCTAAACTTGTCAGATCACTATTACCCCAAATCTCCAAATATCCACCAATAGAAGTTAGACTTTCTAAGCTCGTTAAACTTGGCAGGGCAGAATTAGACCCAATAAACAAACCTCCACCAATAGAAGTTAGACCTTCTAAACCTGCTAAACTTGTCAGGGCAGAATTAGCCCAAATAGACAAACCTCCACCAATAGAAGTTAGACCTTCTAAGCCTGTTAAACTTGGCAGGGCAGGATTCTCCGAAATAGACAAACCTCCACCAATAGAAGTTAACTGACTCAATCCACTAAGTGAGCTAATATTACTGACATAAGAATAATTACCAATCACCACACCTCCAAGTACCTCGGTACATCCGGGATAATTTATAGCGAAACTATCAATTTCTGCCTGTGAGCTAAATGTAATACCATCGGGTAGGCACGACGAGGTACAGGTATTAAGTATTTCGAGGT
>CALHBW010000558.1 GCA_937930625.1 uncultured Saprospiraceae bacterium
TGCTAAAGACAAAAATAAAAGCCGCCCAAATCAGCAACCTCACCGATGCCCGTTACTTTGCGGCGTGGTATAGCGAGTGGTTGGGTTTCTGCTGCGATACGACGAACCTGAATTATGTCAGTCCCCAACTCTTGCACGCGATACGCGACTGGGTGGAAGGTCCGCAAATCGTCGGCGAATTTGGCGCACAAGACGCAGTGCATATTCACGAAAGAGTGAAGGAATTAAATTTGGATGTGGTGCAAGTTGGATTTTTTTATGATGCAGAAAAATTGGAAAACTTACGTGGCTTGACCGTCATTCGCGAAATCGTCATCGATACGAATGAAAATATTGACCTTGCTGCTACGCTTGATTCCCTTTCGCCTTCCGTAGAATATTTTTTATTAGAATTTAGCAAAAACAATATTTCATGGAATGATATTAAAAATAATAAGAATTATTTCAATGTAAATTTGCTCAAATCACTCTGCGAAAAATACCGCATTTTACTCAGCATAAATGTGAAGCCGGACAAAGCAAATGAATTATTGGAAATATTGCAGCCGGAGGGTTTGAATGTATTTGGCGGCGACGAAGAAAAAGTCGGTTTCAAATCTTATGATGAAATGGACGAACTTTTTGAAGCCATAGAATCGTAAAACGATTTTGCAAATCGTTCTGTCTGTTTTGAGCAACGATTTGCAAAATCTTTTTACGTTTTAAAGCCCTTCAGAATTAAACATCCTGACCCGATATACAGCTTCAAGAAATTTATGCTATTCTCAAAAGTTTTACACTTTACTTTTATCGACTTAAAATCTATTATATCAGTTAGTTAGAGTATTTTAATTAAAGTAAAACTTTAGATTCAGTATTTGGTCAAAAAAAACCAATTTTCCGAGAAAACCACACTTCGAAACGCAAAAATGAATAATTTCATCAAGAAAATATTTTTTATAAATTTATAAAAAACAATTACATTAGTGGACTGATATAACTTTCCAAATTATGAGATTTAGAGCAGCAGAAAAAGAAGATGTTATCGAAATTGTCAAGATGATAGCCAATGACAAACTCGGCAAATTGAGAGAGGATTTCAAAGCACCCTTACCTGATAAATATTATGTCGCGTTTGAAAATATTAAGAATGATAGCAATCAAGAATTGATTGTTTTGGAAGATGAACAAGATGGCATCATTGGAACATTGCAATTATCTTTTATACAATATTTGACTTATCAAGGCGGAGTCAGAGCACAAATAGAAGCAGTCAGAATTCGGGAAGACCAACGGGGAAAAGGAATTGGTGAGCAATTATTTTTGTGGGCAATTGAAAGAGCAAAAAAAAGAGGAGCGCATTTAGTCCAACTCACAACTGATAAGAAACGCCCCGAAGCATTAAAGTTTTATGAAAAACTTGGTTTCAAAGCTACGCACGAAGGGATGAAACTTCATTTTGAAAAATAAAAAACACTATGCAATATAAAGACTTACCTGAAAAATGGAAATCAAAAATCGCCGATTACCTGCGTGATAATGGAAAAGAAGGAAATGAGTTAAATTCGCACGACTTTGAATTTCCAGTAGTTGACATCAAACTTAAAGGTAGCTCTTTTATAGAAATCCAACATGCGCTCGTGATTGACGCACCAGAGTTTCGCGAAGTTATTATATTTACAGAGGATAGCGAATATCATATTTTTAATTCAGTTACCACGTCTATTGATATTATCGACCCTGAAAAAGAAAAGGATTTTTATATACAAAAACTCCAAGAACGCAATGAAAGACTCAATCAGCTTAATTATATAGTTTCCCACGACCTCAAAGCCCCTTTGCATACCATCCAGGGTTTCTCCCATTTACTTCGAAGGGATTCAGCGCAATTCTCAAAAAAGCATTTGGAATACCTCGATTTTATTATAGAAAGTTGTGATTCGGCGATAAACCAGGTTGGGGAACATCTTAATTATTCTCTAAATAGATACATAAAAAGTGAATTAGTAGGTGTGGATTTGGTAGAAACATTATCGAATGTAAAAAAGAACTTAGCCCGTCAAATCGAAGATGCACAAATCGTTATAGATGCTCCTGATAATTTCCCAAAAGTACTCGAACAAAAAGCAATGTTATTTATGTTGTTTCGAGATTTTATGTCTATAGCAACACAATACAAAAAAACAGAAGAAGAAAAGGCGTCCGTTTTGATAAACTGGAAATATCATAATAATGAATATGTAAAAATTAGCATAAAATACAAGGGTATTGATATTGAAAAAAGTTATCGAAAAGAAACACATGACAGTGGTTTTTATGGACTATTTAAAGGTCCTTCATTATATGCCAATATTAATGTAAGAATATGTAAAAGAATTATTGAACATCAGGGTGGACAACTTTGGATAGAACCGGAAAGAGGTATAGATACAATTTTCTTTACCCTCAAATTATTTTGAAATCGAAAATTTTTTTGAAGCGATAGAATCGTTTTACGTTTAAAGCCCTCCAGAATTAAACATCCTGACCCGATATACAGCTTTAAGAAATTTACGCTATTCTCGAAAGTTTTACACTTTACTTTTACCGACTTAAAAACTACTATATCAATAAGTTAGCATATTTTAATTAAAGTAAAACTTTAGATTCAGTATTTGGTCAAAAAAAGCGATTTTTTGTAAAAAAGGCTACATTTTCCACTTCAAAAATGAATCGATTGGTTATTTTGAAAGTAAATTAAACTATTTTTTAATTCATTAAAAATAACTACATTCATATGTCGGAAAATTCCTTTCACATCTAAATAGTAAAAATGAAGAATAGAAAAATCACTTTAAGCGAAAAAGAGATTCCTGAAAAATGGTACAACATCGTTGCCGATATGCCCAACAAGCCGTTGCCGCCTTTGCATCCCGGAACGAAAGAACCTATCGGACCGGAAGCACTTGCTCCGTTATTTCCGATGGAATTGATTAAGCAAGAAGTCACCGCAGAAAAATGGGTGGAGATTCCCGATGAAGTGAGACACATCTATTCGATATGGCGACCAACGCCTTTGTACCGAGCCTATGGTTTGGAAAAGGCACTCGACACACCTGCAAAAATTTATTATAAGTACGAAGGCGTCAGTCCCTCCGGTTCGCACAAACCAAATACTGCTGTGGCACAAGCCTACTACAATAAACAAGAAGGCATCAAAAGAATCACCACCGAAACGGGTGCGGGTCAGTGGGGCAGTGCTTTGGCTTTTGCCTGCAATCATTTCGATTTGGAATGTGAGGTGTATATGGTTCGGCTTTCGTACCACCACAAACCTTATCGGAAAATAATGATGAACACTTGGGGCGCGAAAGTATTCCCATCGCCTTCCGAAGCTACCGAAGCAGGTAGAAAAATATTGGCGCAAGACCCCGACACGACGGGTTCATTAGGCATCGCGATTTCTGAAGCCATCGAACGAGCCGCCACCAATGACGATACCAAATACGCATTGGGCAGTGTACTCAATCACGTCAAATTGCACCAAACTATCGTCGGACAAGAGGCAGTCAAACAAATGGAAAAAGCCGGAGATATACCCGACATCGTAATCGCGCCATTCGGAGGCGGTTCCAATTTTGCGGGTTTGTCCTTTCCGTTTTTGCGCCTCAATTTTGAAGAAGGCAGAAATATCCGATGTATTGCCAGCGAACCCACTTCTTGCCCCAAACTCACGCGCGGTGTTTTCAGATATGATTTCGGTGATACGGTGGGCATGACGCCGCTTTTACCGATGTACACTTTGGGGCACAATTTTGTTCCTGCACCCATTCACGCGGGTGGGCTGCGCTATCATGGCGCGGGCGTTATCGTGAGCCAATTATTAAAAGATAAATTGATTGAAGCAGTAGCACATGACAATATTGAAGTATTCGAAGCGGGCGTTTTATTTGCGCGAACGGAAGGCATCATTCCTGCGCCGGAAGCCACACACGGCATCGCGACCGCTATTGCCGAAGCCAAGAAATGTAAAGAAGAAGGTGTGTCAAAGACGATATTATTTAATATGTGTGGTCATGGTAATTTTGATATGAAAGCCTATGAAGATTATTTTGCAGGAAAAATCGTAAAACACGAATTGACCAGTGAGGAAATCCATGCTTCACTCGCTAAATTGGATACGCCGGAAATTGCGTAAAATTTGGAGGTTATTTGACACTCAAACCTATAAGGTTTTTAAAAACCTTATAGGTTTCTAATTGATTACTAATTATAAATGTAAAATTATTTTTTATATAATTTAAAATAAAAAATGAATAAAATAAGAAAAGCCATCAAAGACGACATCAAAGCATTAAAAGAAGTACTCAACTCCATTGACCTGTTTCCTGCTGAAATGTTGGACGATATGATGTCAGATTATTTTGAAAATTCCGAAACGGGTGACATATGGTTTACCACAATTCAAGATGAAAAACCCATAGCGATTGGATATTGTGCGCCCGAAAAATTGACCGAAGGCACTTATAATTTGTACGCCATCGGCATCAGAAGTGATCTACAAGGAAAAGGAATCGGCGGCGCAATGATGGACTACATCGAAAATGAGCTAAAAAATCAAGGTCAGCGCATATTAATTGTAGAAACTTCCGGTACTGAAGATTTCCAATTGACCAGAAAATTTTATGAAAAATTGAATTATACCAAAGAAGCTGTGATTAGAGATTTTTGGAGTGAAGGAGATGATAAGGTGATTTTTTGGAAAAAATTAAAATGATACGATAGGGCAAAAAAAAGAACCTCTGACTCCTCAGAGGTTCGAACAAAAAACAAAAAACAAACTATAAACCCACTATGAAAACCCAAATTTGTGGTAATCAATTCTCTTCAATTTTTTTTCTTTTCTACATCATATCTCTCATTGATTACGACCACAAGATGCACCTGATAAGAAGAACTTATAAACTAAAAATTCCAAAATTGTGACTAGAAAAAACGAACGAATGAGTGAGTGAGCGAATTTTGAATGAGTGAATAAATAATAATGCGACAATGTTGAAATGCGTCAATGCGATAATGTACCCTATTGTTGCATTGTATCATTATTGCATTGACGCATTAAAAACATTCACTCATTCAAAATTCACTCATTCACTCATTCACTCATTCATTCACTCATTTTGGATAGCATTATTCCGAAGCAGGTGGTCGGCGAGCGTGAGTGCTGCCATAGCTTCGACGATAGGAACGGCGCGGGGAACTACACAAGGGTCGTGTCTGCCTTTACCGGTGACTTCGACGGTTTCGCCGGCTTCATTGACAGAGCTTTGAGATTGGACGATTGTTGCGACGGGCTTGAAGGCGACATTAAAATAAATATCCATACCATTCGAGATGCCGCCTTGTATGCCGCCCGAATGATTGGTCGTCGTTTTTACGGTATCGCCTTCTTGGACGAATGGGTCGTTATGCTCCGAACCACGCATACGTACACCTGCAAAACCACTGCCGTATTCAAAACCTTTGCAAGCATTGATACTCAACATGGCTTTGCCCAATTCAGCATGAAGTTTATCAAAAACAGGCTCACCCAATCCGGCGGGACAGCCCTGAATTACGCCCGTCACCACACCGCCAATCGTATCGCCTGCCTTGCGAACTTCCTTGATGTGAGTAATCATTTTTTCTGCCATTTCGAGGTCGGGGCAGCGTATTGGCGTGGATTCTATGTTGTTGAAATCCAATTCATTATATGGTTTTTCTACCTTCAAATCGCCCACTTGATTTACATAAGCATGTATCGAAATATTATGTTTTTTTAATAATAATTTGGCAATCGCACCGGCTGCTACCCGCGCTGCTGTTTCGCGTGCAGAGGAGCGTCCGCCACCGCGATAATCGCGTGTGCCGTACTTCGCCATATACGTAAAATCGGCATGTGAAGGGCGAAATTTATCTTGAATATGCGAGTAATCTTTCGACCTCGC
The DNA here is from genome assembly GCA_937930625.1 of uncultured Saprospiraceae bacterium. Classification (GTDB taxonomy): domain Bacteria; phylum Bacteroidota; class Bacteroidia; order Chitinophagales; family Saprospiraceae; genus JAHDEO01. The sequence continues at coordinate 5,946 of CALHBW010000558.1, forward strand.
ATCCGAATTATAAATCACCATTCCAATCGGTGTTCCGGTGCTTTTTCCTTCAAATACGCCAGAAAGCAATTCCATTTTATCCGGCTCTTTTCGCTGCGTTACGATAGCCGATTGTCCGGGGCGTCGCCTTGCCAATTCTGCTAAAATAAAATCCTCGTCCACCTCCACTCCGGGCGGACAACCATCAATAATCACCCCCAAGCCTCGCCCGTGCGATTCGCCAAAAGTCGTAATCCGAAATACCTGTCCAAATGAATTTCCTGCCATGAATTAGTCGATAGTTGATAGTTCATAGTCGATAGTCAGTTGTGAGCATATCAACCGAACTGATGAATTTTTCGTAAAGATAATCTTGTTTACATCAAACAACATATTCAACACGAATTTTGTATATATTGCAGCATTAAAATTTATCAACTTTAAGTCGATTTTCTGCGCTTGCCTATGGACTATCGACTACGGACTATCGACTTTTAATCATGTTTAGTGACGAATATTTTATGAAAATCGCCCTACGGGAGGCAGAAATTGCACGTGAATCGGGCGAAGTTCCTGTGGGAGCAATAGTGGTCAGTCAAAACCAAGTCATTGCTCGTGGGCACAATCAAACCGAACTCCTTAAAGATGTAACCGCCCACGCCGAAATGATTGCTACTACTGCCGCTGCCAATGGGCTAAATAACAAATACCTCAACGATTGTACGCTTTACGTGACGCTCGAACCTTGCGCTATGTGTGCAGGCGCACTCGCATGGGCGCAACTCGGCAGACTTGTCTATGGTGCAAGTGATGAAAAACGCGGCTTTACACGGCACGAACCCAATCTGCTGCATCCGAAAACTGTGGTGGTATCGGGTATTATGGAAATAGCTTGTGGAGAATTATTACGCGAATTTTTTAAGGAAAAGCGATGACTTGCATTTTTCATTTTTTTACACTAACTTGCGTAAAAAATAAATATGAAAAACATACATAAGAGAATGCCATTGTCGATACAAAAAACGATAGTCCTACGCGAAGAAGGCAAAGACGAAGACATCAACGCACTGTCTATCAAAGCTTTCAATGAAGAAAAAGAAGCCGCACTTTCATTGCGGGCAGATTTTCATAATGAACCTGCCCGAAGCACCTTGTTTCGTAATGCCGCAAGTCTTGCTATGGATTGCAGAGAATATGCAGAAGCAGAAAAATTGGCAGCAGAAGGTTTGGCAGGCAACCCGCCGCAAAAATTAATGAACGAACTCCGCGAATTGTACCAACTCATCAATGCGCGACTGTATATGGAAGTTTCCTAACTCTACTTTGGTACTCTAAATATTTTTGTGTTTTTGAATCATCCAAGCGACTTTTAACCCTTTGCCTTACAAGACATTACGGCTATCAGTCCATAGTTGCCAGTCAATAGTCCATAATTTTTTACAATCAATTGAATTTCAATACTTCATAAACTATTGATTATCAGACTTGGGCAAACTTAAACGGGTAGCCGACCATACTACTATACATGAACCTAAAACTAGTACGTCATTCTGAATTTATTTCAGAATCTCCCAAGCCACAAGCACGATGTTGAATGTGAACTAAAAAAATATATTTCACTCAAAAACAACAAGTTATACGTTTTGTACAGCA
>CALHBW010000559.1 GCA_937930625.1 uncultured Saprospiraceae bacterium
CATCAAACATGAAGATTAAAGTCAATATTAATTTAATATTTTTTGTGACTGCACTATTCGCATTTGCAGCATGTAGCCAAGCTCCTGAATGGACGTATGAGCGAACTATAAAATTAGGTGATATTACACCGCTTGGAATCATCAAAAGTGGTGATTTTTTGTGGATTTCGGATAGTGATAATAATGGCGTATTTAAGACCGATTTAGAAGGTAAGATAGTTGAAACCTATGATGGCTTTGAACGTCCGATGCACATTGATATAGATGATGGAAAAGTATTTATACCCGAATATGGCATTGATACTGTTACGATAATAGATAGTCAAAAAATCTCTCATTTACCAATAGAAACAGTCTTGGATGCTCCTGCCGCAGTGGACGTAAAAGGTGACAATTATCTAATTGCTGATTTTTATAATCATCGAATTGTATATAGTTCAGAAGGTAAGGATTTGACTTTTGGAAAAAAGGGCAAAGCTGCGGGAGAATTTCATTATCCTACTGATATTCAGTTTGCTAATAATCTTATTTATGTAGCAGATGCTTATAATAATCGAATACAGGTATTCGATAAATCAGCAAATTTTAAACAAATTATAGGAGAAAATGATAATATGAACGCCGCTACGGGAATTTACGTAACGAATCAAGAGATTGCTGTAACAGATTTTGAAAACAACCGTGTCCTACTGTATAATTTAGCTGGTGAGCTATCCCAAATTATAGACGAACATCTGAATAAACCAACAGACGCAGTCATATCCTCAAACAAGCTATATGTCGCAAACTATAAGGGTAATTCAGTTGTCGTTTATACTCGTGAAATACAATAGTTTTAAATCATTATTATTCACCCAATGACGTTTTTTATGACATGGAAAAAGTGACCTATTTTACTAACTTCCGTTTCTATCCCGGCTTTCAAAAAAAAACCTAAATAACACCTAACTATGTGACCTGAGTATTACGAATAAAATCAAGTTCAAGATGTCTAATCTATTGACAAGGTGGTTTGTAATGCCTAATTTAAATAAAACAATTCAAACTGATATGCAAACAAACAACATAAACAACAAACTACAAACTCAACTTAGCAGAGATATTGAGCAACGAAAGAGACTTCTGGAAAAACGTGCTTTTGCAAACGCCCAAGCGATATTTCCTGTTGAAAAATTGACTTTGGAGCCGCCTGACTACGGCTTGGGAGTCATTCCTAAGTTGACGGCAGTAGATAACACCAATCACGAAGCACAGCGTATCATTGAAGAATGTAATTGTGGTATCATAAAGCTTTCTGTTATACAACGTCTGTTGAATAACCAAAACACCAATACCGTATTAGGGCTTTTAAATGACAACAAATATCACACGCTATCTATCCAAAAAATCAAAAACATGTTGGGGTCAAAAGCCACAATAGAAGAAATTCTATACAGTTAAAATTTTCCGTAAAGTAAAACTTAATCAAAAGAGCAGCCTATTCGGGCTGCTTTTTTATTTGTATCTATCCGACTTGGCAAAAACCTTCTAAAGCCATACTTTTACCATTCGCTATGAACTATGCACTATGAACTATGAACTATGAACAAATTATTAGCACATCTCGGCGGTGTATTTTTATACTCCGAAAACCCCAAAGCACTCGCAGAATGGTACACCCGATGCCTCGGGATGGAATACGTCTATACGGCTGAAAACAAAGCATATGTAGCTACTTTTAATTACCATGAATTAGAAAAAACAGCTACCAAACGTTACATCGTATGGTCAATTTCGCATACTGACAAACGCCCTACATTTAAAGAAGGTAAACTATTCACCATCAATTATCGCGTACATGACATGAATGCTACACTCGCTCACCTCCGCGAACTTGGTATCGACATCAAAGGACCGGAAACCCACGAACAAGGTACATTCGCATGGATAAGCGACCCCGACGGCAATTATGTCGAACTCTGGCAGGAATGACAATGCTACAATGCGATAATGCTTAAATGCTACAATATTAAAACGTACACATTCACATTATCACATTGCAATATTGTAGCATTTAAGCATTGAAGTATTATCAGATGAAAAAAATTGACTCGCTCAACCAAGTTGCGGAATTTCACCGCACATTCAAACATCCCGTCGTAGCAAGCCCTTCAATTCCCTCGCCCGAACGTTGTAAGTTAAGAGTTTCGCTTATCGCGGAAGAGCTAAAGGAATTGCAAGAAGCCATCAATGATAAAGATTTGGTAGAAATTGCGGATGCTTTATGCGACATTCAATACGTATTATCGGGCGCAGTATTGGAGTTTGGTTTGGGCGAAAAATTTCCCGAACTATTCGACGAGGTACAACGCTCCAATATGAGCAAAGCCTGTCGCACCCGCGAAGAAGCCGAAGCCACGATGCAGCACTACAAAGAAAAAGACGGTACAGAAAGCTATTACAAAGAAGCGGACGGACTGTTTTTGGTCTATAGAAAATCAGACGATAAGACGCTCAAATCCATCAATTATTCTCCGGCAGATTTGAAAAATATTTTGGGGGAATAATGAGTGAATTTTGAATGAGTGAATGAGTGAATGAATTCAAAATTCACTTTGTATTTTAATTGATAATTAAAAATCAATACATTACATATTTTTTGTCATTCAAAATTTTTCATTCAAAATTCAAAATTGGCGAACACATTGAATGAATAATTTTAATAAAATTTACTCATTCAAAATTCACTCATTCACTCATTCAAAATTTACTCATTTTAAAACGCAAACCCAATATCTAATCCGAAAGAAGCCGCAATATTGGTATTTTCTTCAATGATATAACCGAAATAACTATTTCCGCCACCATAACCAATTCCGAAATGCAAATCCACCACAAAAACATCTCCGGCAACCCACTGTTTTCCAAGATTCAGCAAAAAACCACCTGCTACGGAGCTTTCTCTTGTTTCATTGACAGGGTCAAATAAAAATCGAACATCATCATAGCTGGTATATCCAAAAAACACTTCCGGCTTGAAGTACCCGCCTTGAAGAAGATGTCTGCGCTTGAGGTCTGAGGTCACAAAAGATGGTTTTCTGTAAAATTTATAGGAAGCTGCACCTATAAAACCACCCGCATTTCTGAAATCATTATTTATTCCTGCACCAACAATAGTTCCTCTAAATTCCAGGCTGTGACCGGGTCTTAGACTTTGCTCGTAAGCAATAGTAGTCGAAGCTGTCAGTGGCTCCAAAAAGGAAATTTTAAGCACTCGTTTTTTCTGTCCGGTAAAATTGCTACTTTGCTCCAGCATTTCCTCACCGTAGCGTTCCGTTCTCCCATTTTCAAATTCTATACGGTCAATATTACTCTTTTCGATGGAATAGACGACACCGTCTTTTCTTTCTTCCCAAATCCTGTATTTGATGTCTGCCAAGCCAATCTCAATGACTTTTGCTTGAACTGCTTCAGTTTTACCTTTTTCATAAATCACATCCTGTGCCATAAGGCTGTCGGCTGTAAACAAAAATAATACACCCGAAACCAACATAATCTTGATAAGAAATTTCATAATTTTAATGTTTTAATTAGAAAATATATTCAAATGTACTAATAAAATGAGTGTGCGACAAACCACTTTTTTAAAAATACCGATTTTTAATTTATCCATTATTTTACACAAAAAACTCATTATCAATTATTTAAATCAAAAAATACAGATTTTTGCATCTTAAATACTTCTAAGTAAGTAAGTGGTTGGACTGAACTAAGCGACACTTTAAACTTTAATAATTCATTGAAAATGAATTTTTTATTTAAACTTAAACTTTCCCGACAACTGTACGGGATAAACTTGTACTTACTAAGCAAATGAGTCGTATTATCTAATAAAAACATTGGCTCATTTACTCATTTTTAATTTCAAATTCCAAAAACTTATCTTTCGTCTTGTCGTGAATCCTAACTTTTCATAGAGTCGAATTGCGCCTGTATTCGACTCGGCTACATGCAAATATGGGGTTTTATTTTCGCTGAAAATTTGGTCAGTAGTATGCTTTACGAGTTGTTTTGCATAACCTCTTCTGGTATGATTCGGATGGGTCACTACTGCGCTCACCTCTGTGAATCCGGTCATTTTCATTCGTTCTCCCGTTACGGCAACTAACTCATCGTTTTTATATAGACCAAAGTATTTCCCCAAATCTGAAGTCCTGTTTTTAAAGTAACCGGGTTGTACCAAATTCACTAAATCAAATAAAGCGTCCTTTTGTTGTTCAGTTATTAATTCAACGATTTGTTCATTGATTTCAATATCTATAGGTGCTTCAAGAAGCATCTGATTACAAACCAGATTTTTGTACAAAATCAATCCGCCTCCGAATAATGGCATTTCTCCAACCACATAAAAATTATCTATCAGATTTGAGTACGCCTCCGTGCCTTTTGCTGAATATTCAATATTGCTAAAACCACCAAAAGGACAATATTCCGGTCTGTAAAACTTACCACCGTCATATTCCAACGAGCAATTTTGATGTATTTCATTCAGCGAATGCCACACCGGATTGTCCAATTTACTTTCTTCTATTTGCATATTATTTCTGTAAACGTAACAGTTCTTTGACAATTTTTGCAAATTCAATAAAATACTCTGGCTCGGCTACCCATTTAACTTTGCCTAAATGAATACTCGTCAGACGAATCCCTTTATTCAATGCGAATATTTTATGAGACCAATCACAACATTTCACAAAAACCTTCGTCAGACGAGTACTATCCCACAAGCAAACTTAAACGGGTAGCCTCTGGCTCATATAGGAAATCAGGTGGAACATAAGGCAAATGTTCATTTGAATTTGCAGTAAAGTATTGGAAATCAATCCTATAAGGTTTTCGAAAACCTTATAGGATTCGGACTTGCTTCACATTCCACCTAATTTCCCACATGAGCC
>CALHBW010000560.1 GCA_937930625.1 uncultured Saprospiraceae bacterium
TTGAGAATTGAGAATGTATAATTGATAACTAATTTTATTTTATAATTTGTAATTATTTAATTTTAAGTTTTTTATGAAATAAAAAATAAATTAATTATCAACTCTCAATTATCAATTTTCAATTTGGCGAACATATTGTAAATTATTGTTCTTAAATTTATTTCTCCACTAAACGAATCTTGACGTTAATTTATTTGTAAAGATAAAATTTAAACCGCGATTTACAAAAACACGTAAAACGATTTTATAAATCGTTCTCTAAACACAGACGATTTGCAAAATCGTTTTACGTTCATCCAAATTTAATTCTAAAAACATTTCCAAACACAAAGAAAAATGATGTTTTATTATAATTTCAAAAAATAAATTAATAAATTCGCTTTGTGTTTAATGTAAGATTAACACAGACTACCAATAACTATTCTATCATTGAATCAAGTTACGTATAAGAACTTGAGAAATTCCGACCCACAACATTCAAATTCTATTTGTGTATATTTCTTTATTGTAAAAAATAAAAAAATAATTAGTAATACGTGTGAAAATATAATTCACTGAAAGTGAATGAATTATTTGAACTTGTACTTAACTCGGAATTTTCAAACAAACTACTACACTATGAAAAGACGAAAATTACAAATCCTGTTATTTTCGTTAATGTTTCTGTTTGGAGCTTCGTTGTATGCTCAAACGACCGTTTCCGGTACAATCGTGGATGAAGAGAACATACCACTTATCGGAGTTAATGTGTCGGTACAAGGTACAACGAAGGGAACAGTCACAGACATTAACGGAAATTACTCCCTCGAAGTGGACAAAGGTGATGTGCTGGTGTTCAGCTATGTGGGCTTCGGCGACCAAGAGATGGTAGTCGGCGACCAAGCCAACCTCAGCGTTACGATGAAAGAAGGCACAAGCCTTGACGAAGTCGTCGTGGTCGCTTACGGCACACAGAAAAAAGTGACCGTAACGGGCGCAGTTGCCCAATTGAAGGGCGACCAACTCATAGAATCTCCGGCGGTCAACCTTTCGACTTCACTCGCCGGACGCTTGCCCGGTCTGGTCGTCATCCAACCTAGCGGCGAACCCGGTAGCGACGATGCAACTATCAGAATCAGAGGCACCAACACATTAGGAAACAGTACACCTTTGGTCGTCATCGACGGTATTCCTGACAGAGATGGCGGTATCGCACGCTTGCAAGCGCAAGACATCGAATCGGTATCAGTACTGAAAGATGCTTCGGCTGCGATTTACGGAGCGCGTGCGGCGAATGGCGCAGTACTCGTCACCACCAAGCGCGGCAAAGCGGGGAAACCAACCGCAACCTACACCTTTAATAAAGGTTGGTCGCAACCAACTATCGTTCCCGAAATGTCCAACGCTGTTGAGTACGCCAACATTATGAACGAGCTGCCGATTTACCGTTCCATTCCTGTTGATGAATGGGGCGCGGCATGGGAGAGCATCCGCACAACGGGTACTTACGATTCACCCACACCTGATATTGGTACATTGAGTGCCAACTTCAGCCCGGAAGCTGTCGAGGCACATGGCAATGGCTCCGACGAATGGACGTATCCTGATGCTGATTGGTTTGGCGATACCTTCCGCGAGTGGTCGCCGCAAAACCAACATCATATCGGTTTGAGTGGTGGCTCGGACAAGGTGCGTTATTACACCGCACTTGGTTACACTTATCAGGATGCGATTTACCAAAATTCGGCTACCTATTATAAGCAATACGGTTTCCGCCTCAATCTTGACGCAGACGTAAACGACTACATCACAGCCAATGTCGGCATCAACGGACGACGCGAAGACCGCAACTTTCCAACGGAAAATGCCAACGCGATTTTCAGAATGTTGATGCGCGGACGACCTACCGAACCCGCCGTATGGCCCACCGGACAACCCGGACCCGACATCGAAAACGGTCAAAATCCGGTAGTCATCACGACCAATGCGACGGGCTATCAAAACACACCCTCCGACATTGTACAACTCAATGGTGGTGTGGACATTCGCAATCCTTGGGTCAAAGGTTTGAAATTGACGCTTTCCGGCGCAATGGACAGAAATATCACCACAAATAAAATCTGGCAAACGCCGTGGGAACTCTATTTCTGGGATAAACAAACCTATGGAACTGACGGTCTTCCGGTGCTTGAACCCGCAGTCCGTTCACTTTTCACGGATGCACGACTTACACAGCAATCATTTTCATTGCTCAATACCAACTTGACGGGTATTTTGAGTTATGATACAAAAATCGGTACAGACCATAGCTTCAGTGCCCTTGCGGGTGCTACGAGCGAACAGTTTCAAGGCGATAATTTCTTTGCTTTCCGCAGAAATTATGTCTCTACTGCTATCGACCAAATATTTGCCGGAGGTGCAGAGCAACAAAACACGGGCGGCAGCGCATACAATCGCACACGCTTGGGTTATTACGGCAGATTACAATATAATTTCCGTGAAAAATACCTATTAGAATTTATCGGACGTTACGACGGCTCGTATATCTTCCCCGAATCCGGGCGTTTTGGTTTCTTCCCCGGTGTCTTGGTCGGTTGGAATCTTTCGAGCGAAGAATGGTTCAATTCCAATATGTTTGACCATATCAAAGTCCGTGCTTCTTACGGACAAATGGGTAATGACCAAGTATTCTACAACGGTCAATTACAAGAGTACGCTTACTTGCCGATTTACGGTTTCGGGTCATTCCCCGTCGAAGGTTCGGTACAAAATACATTGGTCGAAACTATCCTCGCCAATCCTGATTTTACATGGGAAAGAGCCAATAATCTCAATCTTGGTATCGACATGACGCTCATGGGGCGTTTGGATATTATTTTGGAATATTTCAATAATAAACGCGACCAGATTTTGATTCAAAAAACGGGTTCTACACCTGCCTCGTCGGGTATCAGCACCCTGCTTCCTCCGGTCAATGCGGGTGAAGTTCGCAATAGAGGTTTTGAATTTAATGTACAATATAATGGTGGCGATAAAAGCTCAAGAAGAAGTGGTTTCCGTTATCAGATAGGTGCGAATGGCGGTTGGGCGAATAACGAAGTTTTATTTATAGACGAAGTTCCCGGCGCACCCGATTATCAATTGCAGGAAGGTAAACCAATTGGTTCTTATTTGGTTTATGAGTCCGACGGCGTATTTGCAAGTCAGGCAGATATTGAAAACAATACACTTGATTATAGCGCAGTCACGCCGCAACTTCTTCCCGGCGATATGAAATTCAAAGACCAAGACGGCAATGGTTTAATCGACGGTGATGACCAAATCCGCCTGAACGAAAGCATCATACCGAAATTCAACTTTGGTATCAACCTTCGCGCTGAATATCAAGGCTTTGACTTCTCTATGCTCTGGCAAGGCGCAACAGGCGCAAGCATTCCTATTCAAACGGAATCAGGTGATATTGGTAATTATCTGAAATATAATCACGATAATCGCTGGTCAATCGACAATCCAAGTTCGGAACATCCACGCTTGGCGAGTCGCGGTGACACCTATTATTCAGGTGGAAATTTCGGTAATAACACCTATTATTTATTTGATAAAGATTATATTCGTTTGAAAAACTTGGAAATCGGGTACAGACTCGATGCAGACGGTTTCTTGGGCAATGCCGGATTTGCCGGTGCGCGTGTCTATGTCAACGCATTTAATTTAATTACCATAGATAAATTCAATATACTCGACCCGGAATCTACCAACTCGGCGGGACTTTATTATCCGCTTTCAAGAGTGATTAATGTAGGTTTCAGTTTGACACTTTGATAAAGTTCATAGTTGTTAGTTCATAGATACTGTAATGACTGCTTTAGCTGTCAATAGTTTTTTATCTAATAAATTTAAAACTATTTTTCTGATTCACTTGACAGCTAAAGCAGTCATTACGGAGTTTCTTAGTTGCTATGTTAAACGATAATTTTATTTATAAATAATTGTTTTTTAATGAATTAATAATAATTTGTGTGAATTTATTTTTATTTAAATAAAAATATAATTATTAATAAAATGTGAATTTAGTTGTTTGATAATTTTAAACTAACTTGTTTTTATATTGTTAATAAATAATTTTAAATTAATAAAAAAATAAATTCGCATTACTTGTTAATTTATAAATAAAGATAAGTTTATTTTCCGGCTAATTACAGGCGTATAGCGACGGCACACTTTGTAAAGACGAACATACAACCTAACATAAAGGCGCATCGCGTCGGCACTATTTGACTTAGAAATTTAAGGGTGTCGCAGCTACGCTGCTAATGTGAAGAGGGGAACAGCGTTTTACAAATGGGGTCGGTGCTAACGCACCTTTAGATTTGGAGTCAAACTTTTACTACAAACGGAGACGATACTAATGTATCTTTCAAGTTTGAAATCCCTCTCAACTATGAACTACGAACTATCAACCATGAACTAAAAAATTTAAACATGAAAAAAATAAAAATATTATTACTGGCTGCACCGATGCTCGCAGTAATGCTGCTTTTACCAATTTCGTGTAATCAGGATTTTTTGGATACCAAACCGCTTGACCAAATATCTTCGGATGCAACTTGGGCAGACGGTGCATTATCGGAGGCTTTTGTCTTCAATGTGTATTCATTCTTGGGTTACGGCGGATTTGAGGAGCAGGCATTGGCAGCCTATACCGATGAAGCCATGTTTACACACGCGGGGCGTCCGATTCCCCCGCTCAATGAAGGTACGGAAAGCCCGACCAATTTGGCATTTATGAGTGATACTTATGAATGGGGTAATATGTATCTCGCTATTCGTCAGGCAAATATCGCTTTGGCAGAATTGCCCGGTGCAACAATTGACGAGGGCTTAAAGCAACAATTGATTGGTGAAACGCACTTTTTACGTGCTTATTATTATCAGCAATTATTGAGATATTTCGGCGGTGTACCACTCGTGGACAGGCTCTATGGCTTGGATGAAGATTACTCCATTGCACGTAGCAGTTATGCCGAATGTGTCGATTTCATTGTCGCAGATTTGGATAAATCTGCCGAATTGCTCAACGGAGTTATGACAGGCGAGGGACGCGCCACACGCGCTTCCGCACTCGCGCTCAAATCGCGTGTATTGCTCTATGCAGCCAGTGATTTGCACGACGGACCTACGGCTTCCGGCAATTCTGCTGACTTGGCATCTTACTCCAATCTCGACTTGGTAGCATACACTTCCGGCGACCAAATGAGTCGTTGGCAAGCCGCACACGCTGCTGCACAAGCCGCACTTGACGCAAGTACGGGTTACAAAATGGATTTGACAGCACCCGTATCGGCAGCAGAAGGGCAGACGAACTACACCGCACTCGCTATGGGCGGCGGTAGTACCGTAGCCGACCCCGCAGCAGCCGTCGAACTCATCTTCCATCGCTCCGCCACGTCCGATTACACAGAAGAATCTATCTGGCCTCTCGGCGGTCTGCACTATGGCATCAACAACGGACCAAACGGTTATAATAACTGGGGCGGCAACACACCAATTCAGCAGTTGGTAGATGATTACGAAATGATGGATGGCTCAACATTCGATTGGAATGACCCGGCGATGGCAGCCGACCCATACACAGATAGAGACCCGCGTTTTTATGCGAGTATTCTCTATGACGGTGCGGAATGGAAGCCAAGACCAACGTCAGTATCTCCGATTGACCCGATGAATCAAATCCAAACGGGCTACTACGATGATGGCTCAGGTGGTACGATTAATGGCGTAGATACGCGCGGGTCAACTGTCGAAAACTGGAACGGTAGTCGCACACATTATTACACACGCAAATTCATTGACCCAAATCCGGCATTACCTGATAATCAGTCGAATACACAGGAAGTGCCTTGGCCCTTTATCCGCTATACAGAAGTCGTGCTAAACTACATAGAGGCATCTATCGAACTTGGTATGGAGCAAGACGCACGAGATTGGCTCAACAAAATTCGCTATCGTGCAGGTATGCCTGAAATCACCGATTCGGGCGATGCTCTGGTAGATAGATACCGCAACGAGCGCAGAATCGAACTTGTCTATGAGGAGCATCGCTACCACGATGCACGCAGGTGGATGATTGCGCCCGAAACGCTCGGCAGAGGCATCGAAGCTATCAGCATACAAGCAACGCTTAAAGATGGAGCAACACCACACGTTCCGTATAAACATGATAGAGATGTATATGACTATACTTATAGTGTTGTCAGCAATACTGAAGTCGAAACGCGGACTTGGGTAGATAAAATGTATTATCGCCCGATTACGCGAGATGAGATACAGAGGAATGCATTATTGGTGCAAAATCCGGGTTATTAATATGTAGAACCGTAGCATAATGCCTCCGGCTTGTGCCTCGCGTCAGATATGAAATGGCAGACATTTTTTGGAATGTCTGCCATTTTTCGTCCGAGATATATAGATTTTTAGAAACAATTTGTTTATCTTTGCATAAACAAAATAGTTTCAAACCAAAAATAATTCTCATCAAATAAAATGGGTTTCAACGAAGCAAAAACAGGGATTGTATTGCGTAATCGACTCAAGCAATTGGGCTATTACGACGACCCTAATATTGTAGTTGAAGAAGAAAAGAGTGATAATCCATTGATTACTAACCTTTTGAAAAGGGCATCTAAAAAGGGAACAAATGTAGGTTATCCTGATTTTATTATTACATCAAAAGAAAAAAGTGGTTTTGTAATTGTCATTGAATGTAAAGCGGACATCAGAAAGCACGAAAGTAAAAATAAAGATAATTTCGGAGATTATGCGGTGGACGGTGCTTTGTGGTATGCTTCACATCTTGCTAAGGAATATGATGTAATTGCAATTGGCATTAGTGGTCAAACGGAAGAGGAGTTGAAAGTATCTTCTTCGTTACTGATAAAAAACAGTCAAATTAACGATGATATTTTCCCAAAA
>CALHBW010000561.1 GCA_937930625.1 uncultured Saprospiraceae bacterium
AAAGGGCGTGAGAGTCGTTGAGTCTGACCCGGAATCTACCTCCGTAGGTTATGGCGGATTGCCCGACCGCGACGGCAAGGTGACACTGGATGCCTGTATCATGGACGAAACGGGAAATGCAGGTTCAGTGTGTTTTTTGCAACATATCGAAAACCCGATTTCGGTCGCTCGCAAGGTCATGGACGATACGCCACACGTTATGCTGGCAGGCGATGGAGCGTTGAAATTTGCTCTGGATAATGGCTTCGCTAAAAAGAATTTGCTGACTCCTGAATCCGAAAAAGCATGGCGAGAATGGCTCAAGACTGCGAATTATAAACCCGTTATCAACGTCGAAAATCACGATACGATAGGTCTGTTGGCAATGGATAAAAACGGTGATTTGTCGGGCGCATGTACGACAAGCGGACTGGCGTATAAAATGCACGGACGGGTAGGCGATTCGCCAATTATAGGCGCAGGTTTGTACGTAGATAATGAAGTGGGCGCAGCCACCGCTACAGGTATGGGCGAATTGATGATGAAAACATTGGGTTCTTTCTTAGTCGTGGAATTGATGCGACAAGGCGCGACCGCACAGGAAGCCTGCCAAGAAGCCGTCATGCGTATCGTCCGAAAATTGGATTATAAAGACATGCAAGTCGGATATTTAGCGATAGATAAAGCCGGAAATACAGGCGCATACGCCATACATCCGGGCTTCAATTACGCGCTGATGCGAGGTGATAAAAATGATTTGATAGACGCGACTTCTTATCAATGAAAATAGTAATGAAAATGAAAATATCAATGAAAATGATAATTAAAATGAAAATATCAATGAAAATGAAAATGAAAATATACTAAATAGGATACGGATTGAACAGATGAAACAGGTGTTGGCGGATTTGGAAAATATTAACATTTAGGCTCATGTAGGAAATCAGGTGGAATGTGAAGCACACGCAAATCCTATAAGGTTTTCGAAAACCTTATAGGATTGATTACCAGCACTTTACTTCAATTTGAATTAAAAATCAACCTGCGTTCCACCTGATTTTCTACATGAGCCAACATTTATACTTCACGCAGAGAACGCGGAGAAATATTATAAAATCTCTGCGACCTCTGCGTGAATCAGTATTTTCCGAAATTTACCCCTACAATATAATTCGTCAAATCCGTGTCTCATTTGCGCCATATATATTTTTAATTTTAATTGGTATTGCTATTTTCACTGATATTTTCATTTTCATTTGTATTTTCATTTTCATTGCTATTTTCATTAAAAATAAAATCAAGTTGATTTTCAATAATAGAGGCAAAGTGTTTTGCCCCGGCTTTGGAAAAATGATGGCAATCGTGACTAATAAATTCACAATTCGGGGTGAAAACAGGAACTGTCTTTTGTTGGTCGATAATTAGGTCGGTCAAATCTATATATCTGTCTCCCCATTCGTTTTTTAGTCTGTTGTTTTTCTGCAAAACTTCTGTTTTTACACGCGTTCTTTGTTGGCAATAACCCTCTTTTTTGTGATTGTAAAATATGCCCATGCTATACCCGAAATTTTTTGTCCCAACACACCATACCTTTGAGATGTCGATGCCCGATTTCAAGACTTTTTCTTTTTCTGTGGCTGTTACGAAGATGTAATCTGCCTCTTTTGCCCTATCAAGTATATAGGAACGGGTAAGCGCACCGGTATGTGATATTTCAATGTCTTCTGCGAATTTGGATTCCAACAAAACATTCGCCCAATCTCTGGCATAGCTATTTCCTATGTTCAGTATTTTTATTTTATCGGACGATTTGAAGTTGTTGTCAAATGCATATATTCTGTCGCTATATTTGGCCTGTATATTTTTGGTGGTCTTATATTTACTGATTTCTAATTCAGGTATATCTCGTATGATACCCGCTTCCAAATAGATAAATGCGGATGCTCCCGTAATGATGAAAAATGCCGGAATCAGTATCGCCATGACTGTCCGGGTTTTCATTTTATGTCTGAATGGCTGCTCTATGGCATAGTAAGTGAAAACAGATAATACAATGGTGAGTGTCATTATTAAAATATATCCCTGAATACTAATTTGTTCAAAAAAGACATAACGCCCAAAAGCCAACAAAACCTGATGCCACATATACATGCTAAAGCTGATTTTACCTAAAAAAACAGCGACTTTGTTTTCCAATATGAAGCGGCTCAATTTGCTTTCTTCATTAGCTGTCATCAATATCCCACAAGTAATCAGGACGGTCAGCAGCAAGAGAATATTATGATTAAAAAAAATGCCCCCAAAACCAATAATCAAGAGCAGCAAGAAGATGAATACGATGGGAAATGGATGTTTTATAGTCTTTCCTTGTAGTATAAGGGCAACTATCCCTCCGCAAGACAATTCAAAAAAACGAAAGGGCAGTAAATAAAATTTATTGATGTCAGGAAACGGATAAAATAACAAACCAATTGAAATCAGTGTCAGTGAGATTAGAATGATTAATGTTATCTTTTTTTTATTGGTAAATGGCTGAACAAAAAGCAAAAAAATGAACGGATAGACGATGTAATATTGCTCCTCAATCCCCAAACTCCAAGTGTGAATCAAAGGTTTATATTCATTAAGAACATGCCAATAATCTTTTGAGGTTAAAATTTGTAAGATATTATTGCTGAAAAAATTGGTAGCGATTATCTCTTGCGACAAACTTTTCAAATCGTTGGGCAGCATTACTGTAACACCTAAAATCAACGAAATCAAGCAAATAAACAAAACCAACGGAATGATGCGTTTGATTCTACGGAGATAAAAACTTTTAATAGAAAATTGATTTTTTGCGACTTGATGATAAATGATACCCGTTATCAAATATCCGCTAATCACAAAAAAAACATCTACGCCTAAATACCCACCCGGAAGATGACCAAAATGAAATATGATAACCACCAATACCGCGATTGCTCTGATACCGTCAATGTCTTTTCTGTATTTTTTGCGTTGAATGAGTTTCATCATCCGTTAAAAAATTCTGTTATGGCGTTCGCGACTGCTTCAGGTTGTTCATCCACGATGAAATGACCACCTTTTAGGAGCGTCGTTTCTACTTGCGAAAAACAATCTTCCACACCAATGATATATTCTTTGATGATAACGGGGTCTAATATGCCATGTATGATTTTTGTCGGGATATTTATTTTTTTGCCTTCATAAGTTTTCCATCTTGCGCGGTCTTTTGAGATGGTACGATAGATATTGGCTGCGGTGGTAATGCTATTCGGGATTTTATAACATCTGATATATTCTTGAATAGCATCTTCGGGGATTGGCTTGCTGATTCCACGACTAAAAAACCTAACCCAAATATCTTCTTTTCCGGCTAATAATGCTTCGGGAAATTCCTTAATACTCATAAAAAACTGATACCAAGAAGAGCGAAACAGGTATTTGACCAAAACCTCGGAGGCTTTGTTTTGCCCCCTTGCATTATTGATGATAATCATATTGATAATGACCAATTTCTTGATTCTTTCAGGATGCAAAAACGCCATTTCCTGCACAATCGCGCCACCCCAATCATGTCCGCCAAGACAGAATTGCTCCATACCCAATTCGTCGGCTATTGCGAATATATCTTTAGCCATTTCGTCTTTTTCATATAGCTTGATATCCAATTCGCGATTGCTATCGCCCATACCGCGTATATCGGGCGCGATGACATAAAAATCGCTCAAATACGCTGCTGTATGATGCCACGAATAACTCGTTTGGGGCCAACCATGAAGTAAAATGACCAGCGGTTTACCACTTTCTCCGTAGGTACGAATATTGAATTTTCCTCTTGGCGTGGTGATAAATGTTTTCACTGCGTGTGTATTATAAATGCTTGATGTTCAACAAGTAAGCCTTCAATTAATTACAAAAAAACTATGAACTATGAACTATGAACTATCAACTATCAACTTTTTTATCAAAGAGATTTGCCCCAAATGATAATAACTATGCTCAATCATACCTTCGATATTTCTTCGATAAGTTCCATATTTTTCATCCACGAAGGTCGATTCTAATGTTTCTGTTGACATAGACTCAATATGGCGGGCAAATTTTTCTGAATTGCTTATCAGGTCATTTCGCAGATTTTCCCAAGCCTCTTTAGAGTCAACCGAAGGGGAATCAAAGCTATATTTGTCGCTTATCTCAAGCTTTCCACCTTCAAATACATTGAGCACACCGGCTACGTAATAGTTGATATGATAAGTAAGTGCAGCGATGGTATTTAGTGAGCCGATTTTATGGTTTGCCTGTTCCCATGTGATGCTTGATAATTGGTCTTTATAATTTGTATTGGCAATCCATTTACCATTCAATAATACTTCTCTGAAGCGATTGGCAATTTGAGTTGATTTTTCCATAATACATAAAAAATTTATAAAGAAAATATTACACATTCGCTCATTCACTCATTCAAAATTCGCTCATTCACTCATTCAAAATTCACTCATTCACTCATTCAAAATTCACTCATTCACTCATTCAAAATTCACTCATTCAAAATTCACTCATTCAAAATTCACTCATTGTACGCAGGGTTTACGATGTCAAATCTGCCCGATGTTCGGTCAAAAAATAGACCTTCAGCGGCGTAGGCATGTTCAATATGTGCTTGTTCGATAAGTTCATTCGGCGTACCTATATGAGCCTGTTTTTCGCCTGTAAGCAAAACGATTTTATCGGCAATTTGGAGGGCTAATTCCACTTCGTGTGTCGTACACAAGATAGCTTTTTTATTTTTCCGGCTTAATTTTTTTAATAATTGAAAAATGGCAATACGATTTACTAAATCAAGATGCGCCGTAGGCTCATCAAGGAGTAGGAGAGGGGTGTCTTGAGCAAGTGCGCGGGCAATCATCACTTTTTGATATTCGCCATCACTAAGTTGGGCTAATGGTTTGTGAATCAGGTGTTTGATATTGGTGAGTTCGATGGCAGTTTGAATGATTTTTTTGTCATTTTCTTTTAAATTTCCAAAATAATTGGTGTGCGGATAGCGTCCTAATGCGACTACATCTTCTACACGAAAATAACTTAAACGAAACCTCTCTGTGGTCACTACTGCCATTTTTTTTGAAGATTCTTTTTCGTAATTTTCTAATTCGATTTTTACATTCCCGTGTAATGCGGGATGTAGCTCCGCGACAGTTCGCAAAAGCGTCGTCTTACCTGTTCCGTTTCTGCCGAGAATAATACATAGTTCACCCTTTTCTACTTCGAAATTAATAGATTCGAGTAGAATAGTGTTGGAGTTTTTATGTTGGAAACCTGTTTTTAGGTCAGTTATTTTTAGCATCACGCCCCAAGATTTTAACAATTAAAGCTAAGAGAAAAATACGAAATTGAAGTGTTTTGTCTTTTGAGTCAAGAATTTCTTGAACAAATTTCGATTCAAAATTAGGGTGGCTGAATAGCATAAGCACGTAAGCAACCGGAAGAAAAGTAAATTTAATATTATCGACCTCTTTTTCGCCAAAAATATTTATTGTTGTGACAAAAGCTGTTTTAAGTTGATTTTTTTTACAAAAAGAAAATAATCCATCAAGCATTTTTCTTGGAGAATTTATGGGATTATCTGACCACTTTATTTCAAGTGCTGTGCGAATATTAAAGATATTATCCAAAAATACACAATCGACTTCCTTACGTTCACGAGCATAGAAGGTATTCCCAAATATGGGTCTTAGATGTGCAAAAACAGCAGTTTCAATCATATTTCCCATAAAATCATCGTCCTCATTTACAGGAGCAAATAAGGCAGAGCGCATCGAAGGATTAGTCAGATAAACCTTAAATTGAGTAGCTCGTTTGAAACGTTTTGCATTAAAATCTATTCGATAAACTATCTTTATTAAAAAAGCGGCTTCAAGATATTGCAAATATTTTCTAATGGTATTCTTTGCAACACCTGACTTTTGCGATAATTTGTCAATTGAAATTTCATTACCTGTATTAAATGCTAATACCGTAAATAAGGCTTGCAATTCGCGGACATCTTGAATACCATACAAACTCGGTAAATCACGTAACAAAACTTTATCTATAATATCATTGCTAATGTATTGTGTAGGATTGGCTTGAACATCTTTTGAATTTAAAATTTCGGGATAACCACCATAATTCAAGTAGCGAATCAATTCTTCGTTTAAATCATTTAAATCAAACATAGATTCTTCTATCTCCTTCAAATTCATGAACTTATCAACCACATCTTTTTTGTCTCTAAAAGTCAGGAACTCACTAAAAGAAAGAGGTGGCAACAAAAAATCTGTAAACCGCCCTGCCCCGGATTCATTACTTTTCAATTTGAGTGCTGCCGCCGCCGAACCCGATGCAATAAATTTACTATGTAAATAAGTATCTACCAATGATTTTAAATGAACTTCCCACAGTTTGAGGTATTGAATTTCATCAAAAAAAACATAGAAATCTTCATTAGAATCATCATGAACTGCTTCCCGCGAATATTCAAAAAGTTGTTCCAAACCAATATTGATATAAGTTGGATTATCAATTGAAATGTAACATATTTTCTTGGGAGAAATACCTTGATTTATCAACTTCTGGACCGCTTGATAAATCATAACTGTCTTACCAACTTGTCGTGGGCCCATTAGCACTACAGCACGTTTAACATTGTTTTTTTGTACTAAATCAAAAAAATTATCAAAGTAACTGCGATGCACCGTCATTTCACCGTACAAACGATCAATCTTCCCTGTTTCCCACCAAGGATTATCTATTTCAATTCGCTTAATGATTTGTTCTTTAGAAATATCTTTAAATGCCATTTTAGTTAAATAAGATTAATTAATTGAGCTTAAAGATATAGTTAATTTCAAATAAGGTCAAATTTTTAATCTTATTTAACTAAAAATCTTAAAAACTACTTCTTGAAACAATCATTATATGCCCTGATTTTAATACTTTTGCACCCACATTTAGCAAAATCCCAAATTCCAAGCACCAAATCCCAAAAACTAAATGTAAAAATAATTGGAGCTTGGGATTTGGAATTTGGAATTTCACAAAATTATGGCGTTAATAAAATCCATTTCGGGAACCCGCGGTACAATTGGCGGAAAAGTTGGAGAAAACCTCACACCAATTGATGTAGTCAATCATACTGCTGCCTACGGTTATAGACTCTTACAAAGTAACGCGGCTGCAAAGGTGGTCATTGGGCGTGATGCACGCATCTCCGGCGATATGGTTCGCAATTTAGTGGTGAGTACTTTACAAGGCTTGGGTATCGACGTGGTGGACCTTGACCTATCCACGACACCAACGGTGGCAATGGCAGTACCCAATGAAAAAGCAGGCGGCGGCATCATTATCACGGCAAGTCACAACCCAAAGCAATGGAACGCCCTCAAGTTTTTGAACGAAAAAGGTGAATTTCTATCAGGCACAGCCGGACAAGAAATTTTGGATATTGCAGAAAAGGGAGATATTGAATTTGCGGAAGTAGATGCACTCGGAACGTATGAACGTAAGGACGATTACATCGCTTGGCACATTGAGGAGATTCTCAAATTACCATTGGTAGATGTGGAAGCGGTGAAGGAGAAAAAGTTTAAAGTTGTGGTGGATGCGGTCAATTCGACGGGAGCAATTTCTTTGCCGCCTTTGCTCGAAGCACTTGGTTGCGAAGTGATGGTGATTAATAGTGAAGTCAATGGACGTTTCGCCCACAATCCCGAACCTAAGCGCGAACACCTCGTAGGTTTGGCGCAAAAAGTAGCTTCGGAAGGTGCGGACTTGGGCATGGCAGTCGATCCGGACGTGGATAGATTGGCATTTATGAGCGAAGATGGGGAAATGTTTGGTGAAGAATATACGCTGGTCGCGGTGGCAGATTATGTCTTGAAACACACACCCGGCGATACAGTTTCCAACCTTTCTTCAACTCGTGCGCTGCGCGATGTTACGGAAAAGGCAGGACACAAACACCACGCATCGGCAGTAGGTGAGGTCAATGTGGTCGTCATGATGAAACAGGTCAATGCCCCGATTGGCGGTGAGGGAAATGGCGGTGTGATTTATCCTGAATTGCACTACGGACGTGATGCACTCGTAGGCGCGGCTTTGTTTTTATCGCATTTGGCGCACTTTGGCAAGCCCGTTTCTTTTATGCGAAATTCCTATCCTGATTATGTCATTTCTAAAAATAAAGTTGAACTCGCCGGATTGGATTTAGACCTTATTTTTGAGAAATTAAAAGAGAAATACAGCAATCAACCACAAAACACCGTCGATGGACTAAAAATCGAATTTGACCGCGATTGGGTACATCTTCGCAAGTCGAATACTGAGCCGATTATCCGCATTTATTCGGAAAGCACATCAGAGGTAACGGCAAATAATTTAGCAGATAAAATTAAAGCGGATATTAGCGAGTTGATGAGAGGATGATGTGATTTTTGATTGGGGGATTTTTGATTTTTGATTGGTGTCTATTCCGTACCGTACATCTGTGTTAGTTTTTTATCTGTAAAAGTTGTATTTTTGTCAAATGAAAATCGACCACTTACGCATACACAATTATAAATCACTCGTTGATTTTGAATTGATTAATCCGAATCCATTTACGGTATTCGTAGGTCCTAATGCGTCGGGGAAATCGAATATCTTTGAGGC
>CALHBW010000562.1 GCA_937930625.1 uncultured Saprospiraceae bacterium
CGACAGCTATATGGCTTCTTTTACGCTTATTTTCCCCCTTGAAAACAGTTATTTATCCCGATAAACGCCCGCTTTCAAGAGGAAAACTAAGCGCAAAATAAGCTCATCAATCTGTCGAATTTATTTAATTTCTTTCACTAACTTATTTTTATTTGTTCACTTATTATCTGTTAGATGGTGCAAATGTATTCGCATGTTGTTTTCTTTTAATACATGAGCGGGTTCGTTTTGTGACATAGAAAAATCTTTTAATGTGTTTTATCGTGAAAGAATGTGTTATTTCTTAAAAAATTGACAATCAGATTTTTATCACGAAAAATGAAATAGCAAAAAGGTTCTTGTTATACTGTGAACGGCATAAATTTCGGAAAATATTAACATTTATTATTTTACGCAGAGCGCGCAGAGTTCGCGGAGAAATACTATAAAATCTCTGCGTACTCTGCGTTCATAGTATAATAACAAGAATTAATATTTACTTGAAAACTATGGTAGAAATGTGGATGCGGAGGATAAGATATGTGCGATTTCAATTGATTTCCCATAAAATTAGCAAAAAATACGAATATATAAAGTTGAGAATATATTTATTGAGATAAAATTATCGCATTATCAAACTAAAAACCGCCCACAACTTATTTTCAAAATAAGCTGTGGGCGGTCTAAATAAGTATCAAATAAATCTGTTTTTATTGCTTTACAAATTTCTTAATTACGATAGTATCACCGGAAACTAATCGCATAAAGTAAAACCCCGGTGCCAGTTCACCCACATTCAAACGAACTTGCTGCGTACCTGTTCCGTTTTGCGTGTATTGGTTGAGCATTTTACCATTGATACCGATGATTTGCAATTCGGCATTGGTCGTCTCTTCCAATGTATAAATAACCGTCATTTCATCTTCTACCAAATTGGGCAGTATCTGCAAATCAACTCTATTAGTTGCCATTCTTTCTGTACTCCAATCGTTCTCCGGTTCTGCAAACTCCGCTACACCATTACTAATACAAAAATGATTGACTTCGGAAGTGCCAAATCTGCCACCGCCCGAAGCGAGTACGCCGCCGTTGGCATCAGTTAGTGTATAGTTTCCACAGGCAGCTACGCGCGGTACGCCATTGAAAACACCACCAAGCCCAAGCGTAGCAATATTGATACCTGTTAATACAGTAGAGGTACGGCGCGGACACATACCGTCATTAGCAGAATCATAGAATGTGAGGGTATAGCAACCGTCGTTCAAACAAGAAACACCCGATAGCGGAAGGTTAGAATTTGCCATACCCGCGCCATAGGTGCCATTGGAGGAGGCAACAAGATTTCCATTTGCGTGGGTAAGTTCCCAACTGGTTTGCGTGGGTTCGCCGTCAAAATTAATATCGAGGTCAACACCCGCACAAGCGCAATTCGTTTGTCGTGTCAAGGTAATCGGGGCAACCATGACATTATCATCTTCATTTTCTTCCAGCAAAACATTATGTGGGTCAACGTGTACAACAATCGAGTAATCGCCATTACACACACCATTGGGAATGTCAATATACATACCGTCCAGATATTGGTAATAAATATCCGTCCAACCAACAGTAATGCCCTGATTGGTTGCACCACACGAGTAGCCTCCACCACCCAAACCATAGTTTGGTATATTGGTCGTCAAAATATTATCATTATCATCTCTGCAATGACCGTTATAGTATTGACAACTTCCGAAGTCCATCAGGCAAAAGCCGAGTTTTGCACCTTCTCCCACCATCTCCCAGTTAAGCGGATTTGGCTCATTGGGATCCGGAACGCGTAGGGTATAAACGCCCCAATCATCGAAATGAGCATGTCCGTGCGAAGGGTGATAAGTCATCGTACCTGCCCAACGGTCTTCGTAGGTCATGGTATTGCCTTGCTTGCGGAAAATTCGCTGCTCCACCAGTTGGCTCGGCGTACTTCCATCGGGACAGACACTTATGTTACTATTAAAAAATGTATCTACTCCACAAACAAAGTTATTCGAAGCAATAACTCGCAGTGGTCCGTGTCCTACATTCGGCGTAGAAACTGACACTCTCAGTAAACCGGGCGTTTCAGGGTTTTGAGAAGGATCGGCTAAGAGGTCGTATGAAAGTTTGATATTGGGCAGTAGATAACAATCAGTACTGCCATCTTCGCACACACATCCCGTAGCGTCATTGACAGTACAAGGTTGAGCAAAAATTATAGCAGGAATTAAAAGGGTCAGCAGAAATGTTAAATGTAATCTCATAGTCTATATTTAAATGTTTGAAAATTAAAGTATTATTTTTTCAATATAAATTACAACAGCGCAAATAGTACGCGAATATAATATTTTTTATTTTTAATAATTTAAAATTAACAAAATATAATAATGTAAAGTCTAACGAAGGTTTCTTTTTATAGATAATTTTTTGTGCTTGAAAATCAGCTTGATTTTTTGTTTCTTGGGCGAACATATTCACGAATCCGCAAAGGATGAAAGCAAAGATAAATTAGGAGATAAGGGAATACGAAAAAAAGTGTTGGTCTTAATTAAGTAACGATAGAATGGTAAGTCCCCTAATTAGCACACGAAGATATGAATATCATTTACCAAGACGAATTTATTATTATCATTAATAAATCTCCCGGCATACCCGTACAAGCAGACAAGACGAAAGATGCATCTTTAATGGAACAAATTCAAGCTGAACTGAGGCAGCCCGTTTATCTCGTTCATCGTTTGGATAGACCTGTTAGCGGATTGATTGTATTTGCGTTGAATGTGCTTGTAGCGAATGATTTAAATCAAAAATTTAAGGAGGGAAAAATCAAGAAAGTATATCATGCGGTCGTTGGTAATCACCCCGAAAAAGACGCCGATACGCTCACGCATTATCTCCGAAAAGATGCTAAACAAAATCGCTCATTTGCCTTCAATAAAAATCTGCACCACACTCAAAAAGCCGAATTAAAATACCGTTTAATTGGCAGCATTGAACGTTATCATCTCCTCGAAATAGAACTCCTCACCGGACGCCATCACCAAATTCGCGCCCAACTCGCTGCCATCAATTGCCCCGTCAAAGG
>CALHBW010000563.1 GCA_937930625.1 uncultured Saprospiraceae bacterium
CCTTTTTCTTCATCAAATGTAGTCGTATCCAGTCCTACGACGCGACATACATCATTGAGCATTGTTTTCCCTTCAAATACATAATTATAATCGTCGAGTTTTGTGTATTCCAATTCTATTTCATGGTCAAATTCATCTTTAATTTCGCCGATAATTTCCTCTAAAATATCTTCCAGCGTCACGATGCCTTCCATACCGCCATACTCATCCACGACGATTGCCATGTGGACGCGCTTCTCCTGAAAATCATTGAGCAAATCATCAATTTTCTTGGTTTCCGGCACAAAAAACGCGGGTCGCGGGATATTTTGCCACACAAAATTATCCGGTTTATTGAGGTGTTCAAGGAGGTCTTTGGCGTAGAGAATACCTTTTACATTATCCGAATTATCGTCATATACGGGGATGCGCGAGAAGCCGGATTCGCGGACGACTTCAATCAATTCGTGAAAGTTAATATCTTGGTCTATCGCTGTCACATC
The DNA here is from genome assembly GCA_937930625.1 of uncultured Saprospiraceae bacterium. Lineage (GTDB taxonomy): Bacteria > Bacteroidota > Bacteroidia > Chitinophagales > Saprospiraceae > JAHDEO01. The sequence goes on from CALHBW010000563.1 coordinate 483, forward strand.
CATACGAGAGCGCATGATTTGTTTGACAGAAACATTGCCAAATTTGACAATACTTTTCAGGATGCGAATTTCCTGTTTGGCGTGTTGCGTATCGGTCACGGAGAGTTCGATGGCTTGGTCGATGTCTTCCATGCTGACTTGCTGGTTGTCGTATTTTTCGATGCGTTTTTCGATGATTGCCGTTGTATTGACCAACAAAACAGTAATCGGATAGGTGATTTTGCTCAAAATCTCCAACGGACGCGCCATCATCCGCGCCAATTTAATATTGTGGCTGCCTGCATATACTTTGGGCGAAACCTCTCCAAACAAGACCAACAAAAAGGTAACAAGCACGACTTCGATGAAAAACTTTACAGGGTCATTCCATGCTACCGGCAACCAATTTCCCAATGATTCGGGCAAGATGCTGTCCAAAATAAAAGAGGAAACAAGAATGATGGCAATATTAATAAAGTTATTGGCAACGAGAATGGTAGCCAACAGGTAGGGTTTGTGGTCAAGATGTCGCAGGATGCTTTCTTCGGTTTTGTCCGTTTTATTTTTTAGTTCATCGAGGTCATTGCCATCCAATGAAAAATATGCCACTTCAGACCCCGACACCATCGCCGAGCTAAACAATAATAATAGCAGCAATATAAAGGCAACCCCTATCGCCCAAATAGATGAAGGCGTGGTCGAAAAAAGTAAGATTGATTCGTATAATGGGTAGAAACTCCCCCCGGGTTCGGTTTCCAAAAGATGTGTTTTAGATGAATAATGATTTCATGGTTGCATGGTTCGATTGTTTCATTGTTGTATGGTTTTATTATTCTGATTTTCGCTATGCGAAAGAACCATGAAACCATGAAACAATTGAACCATGAAACCATGAAACAAATTAAAATGGCAGGTCGTCAGCCGGTTCTTCGACTACGGCATCTTCCTGTGGTGCAGCGGTTTGCTGTGGAGCAGCTTGCTTTTTAGGAGCAGGTGCTGCTGTCACATTATTGGAAGTGGCAACCTCATCTGTGGGAGACGGAAAATAACCGCTATTATTGCTTTCGCGTCGGTCAAATGATTTGAAAGTTTGTGCGACGATTTCGGTATTTTTTCGGTTGTTTCCCTCTTTATCCACCCATTTGCGGTGAGTTAGTTTGCCTTCGATATACACAAGGCTACCTTTTTTCAATTGTTTTTCGGCACGTTCTGCGAGCAGTCGCCACATGATAATGTCGTGCCATTCTGTTTGTTCTTGCCACTGGTCTGATTTATCTTTATAGGCTTCTGTGGTTGCAATAGAAAATTTAGCAACTGAAGCTCCATTTTCAAGGTGGCGCACTTCCGGGTCTCTGCCCAAATGCCCGATTAGAGTCACTTTATTCAATGATGGCATATGTTCTTAATTTAAGTTTAAGTAAAAATTTAAAATTGAGTCCAACTTGGCTTTAAGATAGTTTAAAAAAATTAACGTTTTACAAAAAAAACAAACTCAACTTAAACTCATCTAATTATGTAGTTTTGGCTCATGTGGGAAATTAGGTGGAATGTGAAGCAAGCCCGAATCCTATAAGGTTTTCGAAAACCTTATAGGATTGATTCCCGTGACTTTACCCTGAATTTAAATAGATATTTACTCTATATTTCACCCAATTTACTACGTGAGCCGTAGTTTTTTAGAAAAATACTTCGTTTTGGAATGTTCAAATAATAAGTTTCCTATTCCATAATAAAAGTACAAAATCTCCTGCAAAGTTCAGCATTTTTCTTTTTCTTTTTTCAAAAATATATAAATAATTAGCTGATGGTTCATAGTTCATAGTTCATAGTTTTCTTTTTCGCTGCGCGAAAAACACTAAGCTATTGACCATTGACCATCTACTATCAACTAAAATAATGTTTTGTTAAATGCGTGTAGTGCCACGATGTTTTCAGTATTTTTGCACTGGAGATGAGAGAGGTGAGAGAAGAGAAGTGAGTGCACTGTGGATTAAATAAATTTAAAATAACGTTTCGTAAAACGAATCAAGAATACAATATGATTAATTTTGAAAAAAATATTATCCCAAAAATATATTCACACCTCCCGTCCCACATCTCCCGTCTCACGTCTCGCCTCTCATGTCTCATTTCTCATGTCTCTCGTCTCGCATGTCTCCTATCTCTCCTCTCGTGTCTCTCCTCTCCTGTTCTTGCCCAAATACCGCCCCCTCCCGGTCAATTTGGAGAGATAGACACACTTTCTTTGCGCGATACGATTCCCTTTATTGCGCCTGATACTTCGACGGTCAAGTATTTCTATGCCAATGATTTTGCGCCGCGACGCATCGTGGATACCCTTGAAAAAGTACATCGTTATAATCCCATTATCAATCAAAAATATGGTTATTATGAGTTGGGAGATTTTGGTTCACCGCATCATCAGACCATCTATCAGCCGCGTGAACGTGAGGGGATTGATCTAGGATTTCACAATTATGATTTATATTTAAAAAAGGCGCACCAACTACGTTTTTTCAACACCTCTCATCCTTACTCGCAGTTTGCATATACGGCGGGTGCAAGTCAGGAAGAAGGATTTGTTAATGGCGTTTTTGCTCAAAATCTCAATGCTAATTCGAGTGCTGCAGTTGATTACTCGCGCATCGTACACAAGGGCGCGTATGACGGGCAGCGCGTGCGACACACCAATTTAGGCGTCACCCTTTGGTATCGCACCAAAAATGACCGTTACTACGGCTTACTCACTTGGGCAGGCAACTCCATCAAACAACAAAACAACGGCGGCATACAAGGCGACACCCTACTCACCGACCCGGATTTTGCTAACGGGCGCGACCTTATTCCCGTCCGCCTCGCCGAAACTGCCCAAACGGAATACGACCACGACGAATTAGTTTATACACAGTATTTTAATGTTTTACGCAAGCGTAGTCAGCAGCTAATCAGTCCGCAGTCCGCAGTCCGTGATTCGTTATTCGTTACTCGTGATTCGTTACTTATGATTCGTGACTCCTTATTGGTGACTCGTGATTCGATACCCACACCCCGCGATTCATTAACCCGCAACTCGAAACCCACAACTCGTAACTCACTCCGTCCACCGTCCACCGTCCACCGTCCACCGTCTTTAGGCACAGGCTTCTCACATCGTTTTCGCTACAAACGGGAAGAGCTAAAATCTTTTGACACCGACCCGACACCTGCTTCCGATGACAATTTTTATGGAATTTTCAGAACGCATGAACGCGGATTACGGCATTTTGTCCATCTTCGTAAATTTGAAAATCGCTTTGGTGCATTTTTGTTTTTAGGAAAAAATGATGAATTTCGATTCGAACCTGCGCTGACCCATGCCTTTGTGCGCCTCGACCAAGAACCAATGGATTCGACCATGCAGGAATTGCGCGTCTCGGCGAATTTGACGACTTCAATTGCGAATATTTTTGATTTGAATGCTTATGCTCATTATGAATTGGGGGCAAATCGCGGAGACTATATGTTCAAAGGAGATGCAAAACTGAAATTGGGGCGTTTGGGTACATTGGAAGGACAATTTTTACAGCATCAGTACGCGCCCAATCTCATCGAATATCGTGTGTTTATTTCGCATGAAGCTGTTTGGGGAAATGATTTTAAGAAAACAAATGAAACCAATTTCATGGTAAAATACCGATTACCGACATTGAAATTGGCAAAGTTGGAAGCAGATATTGGCGGTGGAATTGAAAATCACCTGTTGAGCAATTTGATTTATTATGACACGCTAAAAATGCCTGTACAAGCCCCCGAACTGAAAAATATCGCTCAAGTTTTTGCGGAGGCTAATTTTCGTTTTGGGAAAATATATTCGGAAAATAAAGTCGTTGTGCAGCAAACGGGCGATGAATATTTGCGATTGCCGCGTCTTTGGTCGCAGCATAGTGTGTATTTTCAAGGGCATGTATTTAAGTCGGCGGCACTCCTGCGCGTTGGGGCAGATGTGCGCTATCAGTCCAATTTGATGTTGGATGATTGGTGGGCATTGACCGGGCAATTTCATCGGCAAGATGACCAAACTTTTGTGTCCCAACCCATCACCGATGTATTTTTATCTTTCAAAGTAAATCGTTTTCGTACTTTCGTGATGTTGGGCAATGCCTTTCAACCGCTTGCCTTCAATACGCGCCTTGCCGCCCCCGATTATCCGACGCGGGATATGTTTTTTCGTTTTGGTTTAACGTGGGCATTTATGGATTAATAGCGTAAAACGATTTTGCAAATCGTCACGCGATACAAGCAGAACGATTTGCAAAATCGTTTTACGTATGCACTAAACAAAAGCCCTTTTTATTTGTCATTAATTCCGATAGAAATTTTGAGTGTGAATTATTCAAAATTTGCTCACTCAAAATTCAAAATTAGTAATAAAAAATATGACCGATTACGCGACTTCTGAATTAGTTTTACCCAAAATACATGTCCACTCCGGCAAAGTAGCATGGCGCAGCCCGTCCAATTTGGCACTCATCAAATATTGGGGCAAATACGGCAGACAACTCCCTCAAAATCCGTCGATTAGCTTCACTTTAAATAATGCTTTTACAGAAACAAGCGTAGAATACACACCTAATTTAACAGGCGAGCAAGGCATCAATCTGGAGTTTTATTTTGAAGAAAAAGAAAACGAAGCCTTTCGCGCCAAGCAACTCAAATTCCTTGAATCCATACAAGATATTTTTCCTTTTTTACCACAACTAAATTTCACTATTCGCTCGCACAATTCCTTTCCACATTCGGCGGGAATTGCATCATCGGCATCGAGTATGAGTGCATTGGCTTTGTGCCTGTGTAGTATTGAACAGAAGCTGTTTGGAACGCTCGAAAGTGAAGCCGAATTTTTACAAAAAGCCAGCTTTGTATCGCGCTTGGGGTCGGGCAGTGCTTGTCGGTCGGTCTATCCTGTGATGGCGGTTTGGGGAGAAGGTATTGAAGGCAGTTCCAACTTGTATGCTGTGCCACACGCGGCGCAAACGCACGAAGTTTTTCATACCTTTCACGACGATATTTTGATTATCAGCAAAAGCGAAAAAAGTGTCAGCAGTCGCGCCGGACACGCGCTCATGGAAGGCAATGCCTACGCAGACATTCGCTATGCACAGGCACGTACTCGCTTAGGCACACTCATACGCGCACTAAGCGAAGGCGACCTCAAAACCTTCGGCGAAATCACTGAAAATGAAGCCCTTACACTACATGCCCTAATGATGACTTCCGAACCTTCGTACTTGCTAATGGAAGCTAATTCACTGGCAGCCATCAACAAAGTACGCACATTCAGAGCAGATACGAATGTGCCGCTTTACTTCAGCTTGGATGCCGGACCAAACCTGCATTTGCTCTACCCTGATGCCGACAAAACAGCAGTCCAAAAATTTATCGAACAAGAATTAAAACCGCTTTGCGAAGACGGGAAATATATTCCTGATGTAGTCGGAAAAGGAGCAAAATTAATGATTAATGGATAACGATTAGAAGGGTTTTCTCATAAAAAAATAATTCGCTGATAATCAGTTAAATAAGGAATTGTAAAATCTACCCTTTTCCTCCCCCCACCCCCCTCCAAAGGGGGAGAGTCGGTTGATTTTCAAGGTAATATGTCCCCCTTTGGAGGGGGTTGGGGGAGGAAAATACGTTTTATGAGAAAACCCTTTAACGATTAATAAATTGCCTTCGGCAACCAAGAAAACGCCAATTCAAAAATTCGTCAACTCAACAACTCATCAACTCATCAACTCATCAACACGTCAAAACATGAAAATTTCAGTATTTAGAAAAGCACATTTTAATGCGGCGCATCGCCTGTACAATCCCGATTGGTCGGATGAGAAAAATTGGGAAGTATTCGGACCGTGCAGCAATCCGCATTATCACGGACACAATTACGAATTGGAGGTGAAAGTCACCGGAGAGGTCAATCCTGAAACGGGTTTTTTGATTAATTTGAATGACCTAAAAAAAATCATCAAACGCGAAGTAGAAGACCGCTACGACCACAAAAATCTCAATATCGAAGTCGAAGAATTTAAAAATCTCAATCCTACCGCAGAGCATATTTGTTACATGATTTGGAAGAATATGCGCCCACATTTAGAGGAGAAATATGAGCTGCAAGTGCGCTTGTATGAGACGCCGCGTAATTTTGTGGAATATCCGGCTTCGTAGCAATGCGATAATGATAATTGGACTTGGGACAGAGGAAATTGGGAAATTAGGAAAAATTCTCATTATCAAAAACTTACATTAATTTGTATTTTGCTTTAAATTAATTTTATTGGAATTTTCATTTCGCTCATAAACAAATAATTATGCTTTCGTTAGCCTAATTGCCTAATTTCCCAGTTACCTAATTCCCAAAGTCCGATAAACGAAAAAGAAATCGACTGAAACTAATTTTGTGTATCTTGCGTTATGCCAATAAATCATAACGCAATGACGACACAAATCAATATCTTTTCCACTTCCGAAGCCCTGCGACACATCACTTTGAATGATGCCCACCCCTTACACGGGCGCATACAAGACCTCATTAAAAGTATAAAGAAAAACATCGAAAAGCAGGACATGGAGACGCTTTTCGACAATATGTTCATGGATGTGTATGCGCTACGCGGAGATATTTTAAAAAGTATTTTCTTCGAAAAAACACCTACACAAAACACCGTATCAGAACCCACCGTCACCTACAACACCCGCCAACACACCGCACTCCGCGAAGCCCTACCCGACCTTCAAAAGTGGCAAAAAGAAATCGCCGCCCACCTCACCGCCGACCTGCCCGAACAACCACTCCGCCACCTCACCAAGCCCACCGATGCTTACCCAACTTATGGCAGCATGGAACTCCTCGCCCTCCTGCCCAACCCGCGTGTACGCTACATCAAAAAGCTATTCGACAAATCGCTGAAACTGGAATTTGGTATTTTTCTCTCTGAATTGGTCTTGGATAAGCGGATTAAAATGACTTCTAAAAGAAGTGACGAGGAGGTGAGAAGGTTTACGAAAAAGGCTTTGATTGAGTTTGGGGCGTATGCGATTTTTACGGAGTTTTGGTATCCGACTGAAGAGCAAATCATATCATCGGCATACATTCAAAGCATAAAGATATTAGCTGCTGTCACGTCTTCAAAGCACAATTTGGGAGGCACACGTATTTCTTTAGACCGTCTATATCAGCTTACGCATGGATAACGAGAAGAAGAAAGACATACCGATTAAATTCATCAGTGATTCGAAGGATGACATTCGTCGCCTCAAAAAAGAGGATAGAAAACTCTTGGTCAAACTATGGGATTTAATCCTCGATATCCTCGAACACCCGGATAGTGGTATCGGGCATCCTGAAAGGTTGAAAGGCAATATGGAAGGCTGTTGGTCGCGTAGAATTTCGCAGAAACATCGCTTGGTTTATCGGGTGTTGGAAAATGAAAAAGAAGAAATAGAAATGGTGGAAATATCGGGCTGTTATGGGCATTATGATGATAAGTAAAATGAACGCTGTTTAACGGGTACAGCGTCCGAAACCTTTGCAAGTTCCTTACCGAAGGTAAAGACCATTACAAAAATAATGTTTTTTTCAATTTTTTGCAAATATTCAACAAAACAAAAAACGCATCCCAAAAAATGGAATGCGCCCGTTCTGTATTGTTTCAGGGGATTATGGGTATTGTGGCAAGTTCAAGGCAAGTACAAATACAGGCGCATGAACTGTGAAAATTTAGCAAATCTATCGGCAGAAAAATTAATGAAACGTCATCTGTCTTTCCGCAATCATTTTACGGATATTGATGAGTGCATAACGCATTCTACCTAAAGCGGTGTTGATACTAACGCGGGTCAGGTCGGCGATTTCTTTAAAGCTCAACTCGGCGTAATGTCTTAGAATTACGACTTCGCGTTGTTCGGGTGGCAACATGTCCACGATTTGACGCAGCCTTGAGTGCGACTGTGCGCGTATCAACTCGCCTTCCGCATTGCGTTCCGGCGATTCGAGGATGTCAAACAAATCAAACTCGCCGTTCACAGAAGGCACGGTAGGTTTGCGTTTGTTGCGTCTGAAATGGTCCACACAAAGATTATAAGCAATACGCAATGCCCACTGGACAAATTTGCCTTCATCATTGTACTTTCCTTTCCGAATCGTATCAATAATTTTAATGAACGTATCCTGAAAGATG
>CALHBW010000564.1 GCA_937930625.1 uncultured Saprospiraceae bacterium
GGCTCTTAGTATATCGGATAAATTAGAAGGGAGGCAAGGATGTTTTTTAAATAGAATATTAATTTTAAATGGATACTTTTCAGTAAGATTCCAGTAATATAGACGCATATAGAACAAATCCGTTGCATGAGGTATTTTTTAGGTGAATGTAATTTTTTTAGCAGTAATATTTGTTTTTTTAAATAATTTTATTAGTTATAATGAATTTTTGTTAAAAATATTTTTGTCTAAAAAGTTTATTTTCAATTTTTTATTTATTGTAAAATATTTTTATTGTAATTATAATTATCTGTAAACGAGATGAAGTATCTGTAAATATCCTTTTTAACCCTGTAATATTTTCTTTTTTTAATACACACCAAGCGGAGACCGTCTTCGTTTTCACTACCTTTGTATAATTGTATCCAATTGTTTTTCCATAAAACCTTCAATCCAATGCTTACCGGAATCGTGCTTTTGTTGGTTTACCTCATTTTATGTGTTGTGATTTATTTTTTTACGAAAAAAAATTATCACAAAAAAGCCCTTGCAGCTATTTTGCTCTTGGCTTTGGTCTTGCGTGTATTCATGTCGGCGGATATGTATCTACACGAATGGGATGAGCGATTCCATGCCGTTGTTGCGAAAAATATGATGGTACATCCACTCAAACCCACGCTCTACGACAATCCTGTTTTAGACTACGACCACCGCAATTGGGCATCAAATCATCTGTGGTTGAGTAAGCCGCCTTTGGCATTTTGGGCGATGGGAGCGAGCATGGCGATATTTGGGGTGAATGAAGTCGGATTGCGCTTACCTTCAATCTTATTTTCTCTGATTTGCGTATGGCTGACCATGCAAATCGGGACGCTGCTCTTCAACCGAAAAACAGGATTACTTGCCGGATTTTTTCACGCCATTCACGGCTTTTCGCTCGAACTTGCCGGAGGTATCGTCTCTGCCGACCATGTGGATGTTATGTTTTTGATGTGGGTACAAGTCGCTGTTTTATTTATGATTAAATTTATAAAAAATGAAAATAATAAATACTTGTTTACCATTGGTTTGTGTGCAGGATTGGCGTATTTGTGCAAATGGATAATGGCTTTATTTGTGTTGCTTATTTGGTTGGGAATTTATATTTATACAGAAAGAAATTTGCGAAAAATAATTAGCAAAACAGCTGTCATTACAATTACTTTTTTAATCGTTATATTGCCGTGGCAATTATTTATTTTATATAAATATCCGAAAGAAGCCGCGTGGATTTTCCAACAAATGTTTGCACCCATTCAAACGGTGTCTTCTACAACAGGACATACGGGAGGCATTACATTCTATTCAATGTGGATGCGGATTATATTTGGTGAATTAATTTATATTCCGGTGATTTGGTTGATATTTAAATGCTTCAATATCAAGATAAAAGGCATTTTTAAAACGCCTTCCATCTCTCGTACTATGTTATTTTCCAAAAAACGAATACATCTATGGATATTATTTGTATGGATATTCATACCTTTGATATTGTTGACATTCAGTGCGATGAAAAAGGATGCGTATTTGATGATTTCAGCATCGGCATATTTCATTTTGACGGCGTTTTTTGTTGTCTATTTTTTGAAAATAAAAAACAAATTACACGTAAAATCATGGATAAGTTACAGCTTTGTCGCCTTGATGATTTTGTTGCCGATTCGCTATTCCATAGAGCGCGTCAAACCTTTTAAAGAACGCATGAAACATCCCGAATGGCGCGTCCGTTTAAGTGAATTGGATAAGCAAATTCCCAATACGAAAAATGTGATTTTGAGCGGTGAGTCGCATTATCTCAATGCGATGTTTTACCATGATTTCGTGGCTTATGAACGGCGATTGAGTGAGCAGGAAATTGAAATGGTGAAGGGGAAAGGGTATCGCGTATTTGAGTACGACGAGATGAATTACACAGAAAAATAACCTTATAAGCGATTAACATATTTGCCATATCTCCGTTTTTTACTTACCTTTAAGTGCAAATTATACCTGATTTTATGGAGTTTACAATCAAAAATTTTGGACCTATTTCAGAGGCAGTTATTGACCTGAGTAAAGATTTAATTATCATTACCGGAGAAAATAATAGTGGGAAGACCTTTGCGGCGAATTTGATTTATAGTTTGTTTAATCAGCAGTATAAGATTGAAGATACGGAGTTACCGAAATTCGATAGATTGTACGAGGAGGATGAATTGATGATTGATGTAGATTTATTGGAATACTTTAAGTTGAATGAACGTGAATTTAAAGTACAAATCCTTCAAATATTTGAAAAAGCTATTGCAAAAGATTTTTCAATTAATATAGACCAAATTAAGGATGCTAAATTTAATATTCAATTTAATGATTATTTTAAAAATGCAATTCAAAAAGTTTGGTCAAGCGAATTCCGTTTAATAAAAGATGACGATAGCTACGGTGATAAAATTACAATTGATATAAATAAAAATATACGTAGTAATATACTTCACTTCAGCATAGTACATAAAGACGAAACGTCGGATTTTTGGGATGATTATATTCAAGATTGTTCATCAAATGTGTGTTTTAAGGCATTATTTAACAATACATTTATCATGTCTGCTGAGAGACAAGGTATAAACTTATTCACAAGAGATTTAACATTATACAAAACAAAAATTTACGATATATTAACCAAATTAGAAATTGATACCTCAAGTAAATTACTCGGAAAATTAGAGGAAAATGTAGGCAGATACTCAAAACCCGTCACCGACCACATAGATTTTATCGCAGGACTTTCTTCTAAAAATGGACAAAAAACGGACTTTTACGACTTAGTGATTGACTTTGAAAAAGAAATCATGGATGGACACATCGCAGTTTCAGAAGAAGGCGAAATAAAATTCCTGACAGAAGGCTTGGAACTCGACACCAATTCCATGTCATCGACCGTCAAATCATTATCATCGCTAATGTATTATTTGAAATACAAAGCAAAAAAAGGCGATTTCATCCTCATAGACGAACCCGAATTGAACTTACACCAAGACAACCAAGTGAAATTAGCCAAATTCCTTGCGAAACTGACCAACATGGGCATCAAAATATTAATCAGCACACATAGCGATTATATGATTCGGGTGTTTAATGATTTGATAATGCTCAATCATATTCAGACGAGAGATACATCACAGGCGAGCGAATTGGCAAATCACAACAGCTATCAGGCGAATGAATTATTAGACCATAAAAATATGGCGGTTTATTTGTTTCGTAAAAAGAAGAAAGTCAGCGCAGTGCATATTGATGAAACGGGTTTTGCGATTGATACGATTGATGATGTTGTTGACCATATCAATAAAACTTCCAATGAAATTTACGCCGAATTATAACAAATGAAACTCATACAACTCTTTGATGAAGTGCTTGATAGCAGCTTCAAAGTACAACCGGATAGTGCCGGGATTTACTATTTGAAAGAATCCTCCATTCAATATTATCTCTACACTAAATTGAAAAAAGAAGGGAAGGCATTTGTGTATAAATTTGATGTGGACGGTGGAATATTTCCTTTTTTCGATTACAGAAAATCATTCATCAACAAATCAAGCGATTACATTATTTTTAATCAGAAGGAAAACGCTCTATTTGTCTTTGTCATTGAACTCAAATCGAAAAGTATTAAAAAAGCTTATCAACAACTGTTTGCATCCGAAAAATTTGTGGATTTTATTTATTCAATGGCAGAGGCATACCGTAGAATCAACAGCATATCAATCGAAGGAAGTGGTGAGATAGCGATTCGGCATATTATATTGTCTAAAAAACCACCAAGACCTAAAACCAATGTAAAAAAAGATAATAAATACGATACACATCCGAATTTTGACTACAAATACGTACACAAAAAAGTAGGAATTGACTTGTTTTTAGAAAATCTTTGCACCTAAAACCACTAAAAAAAACAACTTCATTGCTTTTTTCCAACATGCCGCTTATCTTCGCTAAAAATTAAAAATGAGTAAGTGACGAAATGATTATATGAGTAAATATTTTCACGAATAATATTAATTCATTAAAGCATTACGTCATTCAGGATTTACTCATTTACTCATGTATTCATTTACTCATTTAGAATGGTAGCAGAAAAAATACGCTTGTCGCAGCGCATCCTCAACATGCAAGAATCGGCGACGATTAAAATGTCCGCTATGGCGCGGGAATTACGTGCCGAGGGGCATGATGTGATTAGTTTGAGTCTCGGCGAACCTGATTTTGATACGCCCGACCACATCAAGGAAGCGGCGAAAGATGCGCTTGATAAAGGTTTTACAAAATACACACCCGTACCGGGTTTATTGGAATTGCGCGAGGCGATTTGTGCCAAGTTTGCGCGAGATAATGACTTGCATTTCAAGCCCACACAAATCGTAGTATCAAATGGTGCGAAGCAGTCGGTAGCGAATCTTTCATTGGTCTTGTTGAATGAAGGGGATGAAGTTTTAGTACTTGCACCATTTTGGGTGTCATATTACGAAATTATCAAACTTGGCGGCGGTATTCCTGTGGTTTTGAAGGCAGGAATTGAGCAGGATTTTAAGGTGACAGCCGAGCAAATCGAAGCCGCGATTACGGATAAAACGAAGATGATGATTTTCTCTTCGCCGTGTAATCCTACGGGGTCGGTTTATACCAAAGAGGAGTTGAAAGCTATCGCGGATGTGATTGCGAAGCATCCCGAAATTACGATTGTATCAGACGAAATTTACGAATATATCAACTTCACGGATGCCCACGC
>CALHBW010000565.1 GCA_937930625.1 uncultured Saprospiraceae bacterium
GAATCTATCGCCGCCGAAATCGCTGACGAAACCGCTTCTTTGCCTTCATCAATCGTAGCCGACATATCGCCCGTAAATGAAGTGACAAAGTCAGTCAATTTACCATTCAGCGTATCGCCCGATTGAATACAATTGCTCGTACAAAGCCTATCAATCAACAAGCGCACACCCTTATCGCCAAGCGGCGATATGGTGTAAATATCAGCAACGGTATTTTTGGGCAAACTCAAGTCACGGTCAAGGCTCAACTCCACTGTAATATCCAAATCGTTGAGCAATTGTACATCAATGACCGAACCGACTTGTACGCCGTTGACGGTCACAGGTGCAGGTGGCGCGAGTCCATCCACTTGTTTGTACACGATATAATATGTACCGGTACGCTTAAAAAGGTCTTTTCCTTTGAGGAAATTGAACCCGTAAACAAAAACAAATATAGCGACGAGTGCCAAAATCGCAACCCGTACCTCGTTGGAAATCTTCATTTATATTAGTCCATAGTCCGTAGTCGATAGTCCATAGTGCATGTAGGACGTACACGGAGTTTGATGGTAAATTTTGCACAAAAGTAGGAAAACAAGTTGAATGTATTTATTGATTTGTGATTTTGTGATTTTTGATTGATGCAGAGTAGGTTTTTTACAGTTAAAACATTCACTCATTCACTCATTCAAAATTCACTCATTATTCATTGTAGCATTAAGTAAGTCACTATACGAATGTGCGACATAATCTGTTTCATGTATATTGAAAAATGCAGCATATTTGTCGCATTGTACTTGTAATTTTTCTTTGCCGATGTCACCTGTTTCGTCGATGGCTTCTACTTCGATGAATGTTCCGAGTCCTTCCACTGTATCAAAATGGAATTTAACATTTTCCAAAAAATAAATCCTACGTCGTTTTTCCACCACAATTTTCACGCCTAATGTGGTCGTTAGTATTGTTTTTAATGACGCATCGGGCGCATGTTTGTACAGGAGGATATTGGATGATTTTGCATTGGCAGTGTTTTCTCTTTCATAAAAAATTAAGGCGTTTTCGATATTGCCTTCGCGTAGTTTGAGACGTCCTTTTTCGACCTCGAAATAGGTGTCGATTTGATGGTCTTCTCCTACAAATCGCGGATTTAGCGTTTGTAGTTTGGCTTCCGCTTCGGCGATATTGTTTGCCTTCGCTTTGAATTCGAAATTTAAAATCATTTTTAAGTTCAAGTACAAGAATCAAGTGCAAGTTCAAGTCACGCGATGTTGCAGGCAACATCTTTATATACAAGAATCAGGTTTGGCGCAGCCAAATCTCGAAACTTGAACTTGCGCTTGATTCTTGTACTTGAACTTTCTAAAACTGTTTCGCCAATTCCTCCAAATCAAACGTAATAAAACAATTCGTACCACGCGGCGATTGGTAGGGAATTTCGCAAGCAAATAACTCGTCGATAATGCTTTGCATTTCGAGTGGCGTGAGCGATTGCCCGTGCTTGATGCTCGTGCTACGCGCCATCGAACGTGCGACATTTTCCCGAATATCCAATTTCAAATCTACATTTTGGCGGTACTGTTCTATCAGGATTTCGATGCTTTGCTCTTCTTCTCCGCTTTTGATTTCGGGCGGTGCGCCGTGTATCACGAAGGTTTCATTGCCAAACTCTTGTACATCAAATCCCAGTTGGTTGACTTGTGGCAATATTTCCTTCAAAATCATGGCATCTGCTGCCGATACGTTCATCGTCTTGGCAAATAATTGATGTTGCGTAGCAGTCGCGCCTTCATTGAGATGGTGCAAATATTTTTCATACAAAATACGCTCATGTGCCGCTTGTTGGTCGATGAGCATAAAGCCCGACTTTATCGAACTGATGATATAACGCTGATGTACTTGATAAGGTTGTTTGGTGAGTTTGGAAAATGTACCGTCGGAGTCGTCCATTTCGAGGCTGCTTTCTATCGTAACGGCTTCGGTTTCGTCGGTATCGTCATTGGGTGTGGTCGGGTCAAAGGCTTCGATGCCTTCGTAGAGTTTTTGCCAATTTTTCAGGTTCGATTTTTCGCGGGGCGTGGTCATGTCGCCTCCGGCAAAATTGGCGATTTTTGAGCCTTTCGGGGGTTCGTTAGCGGCTTTTTGTTGTTGGGTTTCCATTTGGACTTGGCGGGTCATAAAGGTTTCTTGGTCAAAATCCAATACGGGCGAAACATTATATTGACCGAGTGCATGACGCACCGCTACCCGCAGATAATTATAAATCAATCGCTCGTCATCAAACTTAATTTCTTGCTTGGTGGGATGTACATTGATGTCGATTTTTGAGGGGTCTATTTCAATGAAAATAACATAAAGCGGATGCGTTCCTTTTGGCAATAATTCCTCAAATGCCCCCATGACGGCATGATGCAAATAACCGCTTTTGATAAATCTTGTATTGACGAAAAAATATTGGTCGCTACGTTTTTTACGCGCAAATTCGGGCTTGCCCACGTAGCCGACGATATTTACGACTTCGGTTTCCTCATCAATCGGAACGAGTTTTTGGTTGTAATTTTTACCCAAAATACCGACCACACGCTGCCGCAAATTGCCGGAAGGCAAATGCAAGACTTCTTTGCCATTATGATGTAAGGAGAAAAATACGTCGGAGTGGGCGAGTGCGATGCGTTGAAATTCATCAATGATATAACGCATCTCTACGGTGTTGCTTTTCAAGAAGTTACGACGAACAGGGACATTAAAGAAAAGGTTTTTAACGGAAGTAGTTGTGCCGACTACGCATTGACAGGGTTCGTGGATTTTGATTTCGGAGGCTTCGATGGCGATGCGTGTGCCGAGTTCATTTTTGGCTTGTCGCGTCCGCATTTCGACCTGCGCGATGGCGGCGATGGATGCCATTGCTTCGCCCCGAAAGCCCATCGTACGAATTTCAAAAAGGTCATTGGCTTCGCGAATTTTAGACGTAGCATGCCGCTCAAATGCCATTCGTGCATCCGTTTCGGACATACCGCTACCATTGTCGATGACTTGTATGAGTGTTTTGCCCGCATCTTTTACGACGAGTTTGACACTCGTACTCCCCGCGTCAATGGAATTTTCCATCAACTCCTTGACCACCGACGCCGGACGCTGAATGACCTCTCCGGCGGCTATCTGATTCGCAATCGAATCGGGCAACAACTGTATAATGTCTGCCATGTATTAGTTCATAGTTCATAGTTTTTAGTTCATAGTTCATAGTCGTCTCGCTTGAAAACTATGAACTATGAACCACGAACTATGAACTCCTTAGTTAAACCAACTTTCAACGAGTGTCGGCAAATAATTTTGTAAGAAGATGTAAACGAAAAAACATAGCCCGATGACCACAGCAATGAGGATGATATTGGAACGCATAGCAGCACTTTTGTAGGCACTGCTGCGCTTGTTGTGTCGCCCTTCGCGGAAGGTGCGGGAGATGCGCGATTTGACAGCATCTTTGTCGCCTTCATTGCCTTCCATGCGCTTACGGACGCGGTCGCGGAATTCCTCTTTGTCCTCGTCGTAAGAACGTGGTTTGTAATTGAAGCTGCGTGGCTGTACGTTTTTTTTTCTATTTAATAATGAAAACATGTGAAGTTTTAGTTTAAGTTCAAGTATAAGTTTAAACTGCTGTAAATCATATAGATTTACTTAGTGAACCACATTTTTCTGAGTCAAAGATACGAAAAAATCGAAAGTATATTTTGATGGTGATTTTATCGGGGTTTTTAACCAAATTCACCTTACATTATTAGATGTATTTTGAATGGAAAATGGTGTGAATGTAGCGAGTTACTTTCGGTTCGCGCTCTAAAAAATCAACTGACGGTTGATTTGAGTGTTTTTATTTTTCAGAATTGACCATGTCGTGGTTCGTGAAGTAGAGAAAATTCATGAATTTTCTCTACTTCACGTATAAAACGTCAGTTCTGTTATTTTTTATGCGATTGCGATACATCCTACAACAATGTGTATAACAAATTTACGTTTAAATTTATGTCCACTAGAACACTAAATACATTGTAAAATAAATTTCTTTATGAATTTAAATAAATGTAAAATAATAAATTTAAAATGTAAAAGGTGTAGGACGCTGGATTAACGTATTTTTTTTGTATTTATTTGATTTTAAATTTATTAAACAATAAAAAAATAAAAATACTTTGTACACGTACTACAAACACTTTTACATTTTACATTTATTATTTTACATTTTACATTTCTAAAAAAATGAAAGAAACTTATTTTACAATGTACTAAACCTGCCAAAATATCTCTTTAATCTATCAACTAACAACTATGGACTGACAATTGAATTTTCTACCTTTGCAAAATGAAAAAACTTGTTGTTTTAGCGATGATTTGCTCGACATTTGTTTGGGCATGTACAAATTCTGATAAATCACAGGGCGCAGATACCACGCTTACGATTGAAGGTACGCCTGCCATTGCGGATATTTCGCAGCGTATCGAAAACGAACCGAATAATGCCGAACTGTACGCTATGCGCGGACGCTTGTTTTATGAAGAAGAACAGTACGAAGCTGCCATTAGCGACCTGACGAATGCTATTAGCCGCGATTCATTGAATGTGGCGTATTATCATCTTTTGGCAGATGCGTATTTTGATGCCAACCAATCTAAACCCGCCCTGGCAACCTTACAAAAGGTAATCAACCGGGATTCTACCTTGACCAATACCTTGCTAAAATTGGGCGAGATGCAAATGATTGTGCGCCAGCACAATGCATCGCTCAAAACGATTGGGTTGATATTCAATCAGGATAGACGAAATCCCGAAGCCTTCTATTTGGGCGGACTCAATTTTGAACAAATGGGCGACACCGCACGCGCCATAAATTCCTTCCAAACAACGGTAGAAGAAGACCCCGACCACATAGATGCTTACCGAAAATTGGCGCGTCATTTTGACAAACGAGACAATAAAATTGCATTGGATTATTATGATAATGCACTACGGATTGATTCGACGGATATGGAGGCATTGATGGGAAAAGGTTGGTATTATCACCAAAGAAATCAATTTGCGAAAGGCAAAAAATACTATGAAAAAGCGGCTAAATTTCATGCCATGAAGCCGGGCGTACATTTCGATAATGGCATCTTGCACCTCGAAATGAAAGACCCTGAAACAGCCTACAAAAAATTTGACCTTGCTATCAATCTCGAACCGCAATACGGTATGGCGTACTATTATCGCGCCTTAGCTTCCGAACAAATCGGCAAAAGCCTCAACACAATTATCAATGACTACCAACAAGCCGCCGCACTCATGCCCGACCCGCAACGCGCTGCCGTCGCACTCGAACGATTGGGAGTTCAATGAGTAAATGAATTTTCGATTGAGTGATTTTTGATTTTCGATTGAAAGACGCTAAGGTGAAATTAAACCATGCTCGTTCTTAAATCAAAAATCGCCAAATCAAAAATCTAAAATAATTCATTATTTGTATTCCAACTCTTCCCCCTTCACGGTTCCGTACTTCAGTGAGCGAAGGTCTTTTATATAATTTTGATGCACCTTCCAGGGGGCTTTTGTGCCTTGTTTGGGCAATATATCTTTGGCGCGTTGGACATAACCGGCAGAGAGGTCAATGAGTGTTTCCGAACCAATCTCGGGGTCAAATCGCGGTACACATGCACGCGCGCCTTGTTCGTCGATTTGATTGATAATGCGCGTAACAAAATGACAATTCAAATCACATTTCAAGGTCCACGAAGCATTGGTATAACCAACGGCAAAGGCAAAATTCGGGATATTGCTCAACATCACGCCGCGATAAGCATGTTCTTTTGTCAAGTCAATAACTTGCCCGTCTTTGAATATTTGCATGCCGCCGAACAATTTGAGTTTCAAGCCCGTAGCGGTTACGATGATGTCCGCAGGAAGGGTTTTACCCGAAGTCAGACGGATACCTTCGGGCGTAAATTGGTCAATCGTATCGGTCACGATGTCCACTTTTTCTGCACGAATGGCATCAAACAAATCATTATCGGGAATAAGACAAAGACGTTGGTCCCACGGATTATATTTCGGGTCAAAATCAGCATCATTATAGCGTTCGCCAATGGCTTTTTGGGCTTCTTTTTTCAGCCAATTACGCATCCCGTCGGGGCGTCGCCTCGACAAATTATACAAAAACATGCTCATCAAAATATTCTTCCAACGGGCAAGATGATGTGCCGCTTTTGCGGGGAGTATTTTTTTGAAAAAATTGGCAAATTTATCCTCTCTCGGAAGGTTTAGAATATAAGTTGGCGAGCGTTGGAGCATGGTTACTTTGTGGGCTTTTTTCGACATTTCGGGGACGAGTGTTACGGCTGTCGCACCACTACCGATGATGACCACATTTTTGTCGGTATAATCCAACGAAGTATCCCATTTTTGCGGATGAATAATGCTCCCTTTGAAGGTGTCGCTATTTGGAAATGAGGGCGTGTAACCGCTTTCATAATCATAATAACCACTACACATAAACAAGAAATTGCATTGAATCTGACTATCTTCTACCTGTTCATTGCCTTCAATGTGCAAGTTCCAAACATTTTCTTCCGACGACCAATCAGCGTTTACAAGTTTATGTTGGTATTGTATTTTTTTGTCAATGCCAAACTTACGTGCAGTCTCTTTGATATACGCCAATATCGACGGACCATCCGCAATAGCTTTTGGGGCTTTCCACGGATTGAAAGAAAAACCAAGCGTGTACATATCCGAATCAGAGCGTATGCCCGGATATTTGAATAAATCCCAAGTGCCACCCATCGAAGCACGAGCCTCCAATACCGTAAAAGTTTTGTTCGGACACTTATCCTGAATGTGATACGCCGCCCCAATACCCGAAAGCCCCGCGCCAACTATTACTACATCGTATTTTTTCATTATTAATGAGTGAATTTTGAATGAGTGAATGAGTGAATATTTAATGAGTGAATGAGTGAATATTGAATGAATGAATCAACCAAAATAATTATGATTCATCCATTTACTCAAAATTCGTGACAAGTTCATCAAGGTAGTTGACACTTTTGCATTTAAGTTAATTTAATGTAAAATGTAAAATAATAAATGTAAAATGTAAAAGTCGTAGGACGCGAGGCGTTTCTACTTTATTGATTTTTAAATTTTTAAATAATAAAAAAAACACAAATGTATTGTACGCGTACTACAAGCACTTTTACATTTTACATTTATTATTTTACATTTTACATTTCAAAAAAAGTATCAACTACTTTTATCATTTCGATAAACTTGTCAAATTCGTTCATTAAAAAACATTCACTCATTCAAAATTCACTCATTCACTCATTGGTTTTAAACGCCAAATTGTGTCAAGTGGTGGTCAAGATGTTTATAGAATAAATTATTCCATTCGGTAGCGGTCAGGGGACCGAGCGAGGTAGAATCTCGTCCATCGAAATGTGTCGTTCCCAATTCTTGTGTCTTGAGAATGTAGCCTATAAGTCGTTGTTTTTCAGCATTAAATTCGCGCTCATCGCTGATGAGAAATTCGGGGGCAGTGCGTGAGTTTTTGGGATATGGCTTTTCACTCACAACGGCATTTTTGACTAATAATTTGAGGATAAACCGTTTCAGACCCGTTGCTTTCGGATGCTTGTCGGTATATACTCCTTCATAGGTGACATTACAGTGCGCCAACATCTGGGCGACATTCATTTTTCCCCATTGAGGTGGAGTTTCGGGAGTGAGTTGATTGATTCTATCTATGACCTCTTGGGTAACGGCAGTATCAAATACATTTTTCATCTTGAATGATTTGAAATAAATTTATTTTAAACAAATATCAATAAAATTACTAAAACTTCTTCAATGATACTTCGGGTGGTTTTGTCATTTTCGTGTCAGGGAATCATTAAGAAATCATTATTTTCAAAGGAAAATAAAGAAAACGGGAGTGTAATCTATTGCAGCATTAACACATTATAGCATTAAAAACATTCACTCATTGAAAATTCACTCATTGAGAATTAAGCATTATGTACAGCAGCAGCCATTTCAATGATTAATTCGGGATCTTTTTCGATGGCATTGCCCACCACGATAACGTCTGCTCCGGCTTGTACATTTTTGAGTGCTTTTTCGGGTGTACGAATACCGCCACCGACGATGAGTGGTGCTTTGAGTCGCTCACTTACAGCCCGAATCATAGATTCTGAAATAGGATTTTTGGCACCACTGCCGGCATCCATATAGATGAGTTTCATGCCCATAAGTGAGCCGGCGAGTGCAGTACAGACTGCTATATCGTCCTTATTGGCGGGAATCGGATAAGTGTTGCTCATATACGAAACGGAGGTCGCTACACCGCCATCAATAAGCATATATCCGGTAGAAATAATCTCTAAAGGACTAGAGTACAAAAATGAAGCGGTTTCGACGTGTTTGCCGATAAGTAAGTCGGGGTTTCGTCCTGAAATAAGTGATAAATACAACATCGCATCGGCACGATAACTCAATTGCAGAGAGCTACCCGGAAACAAAACCACAGGAACGTCGCAAGCATCTTTGATTTGAGAAATGGAGTAATCCAAGGTATCATTCATAATCAAACTACCGCCCATAAAAAAGCAATCCACCTTTGCGCGTATCGCCAAATCAACAACTTGACCGATGTTTTGGGTCTTCACAGCATCGGGGTCTATCAAGACCACAAAGTTCTTTTTTCCGGCTTTTTTATCCGCCTCAAAACGACTGTAAATTGAATCCATATTAATGAGTGAATGTTGAATGAGTGAATTATAAATGCGCCAATGCTACAATGCGATAATATTTAACTCATTATCGCATTTCATCATTATCGCATTGTAGCATTAAAAACATTCACTCATTAGTTCTACCAAAGGTAATGAAACACGTTGGCAATTCTATCCACTTGCATTGGAAAAGTGAAAAAAGATAAAAATTAAAGATTTCTTACATTTGAAATACTAATGGTTTTTAGGCGTAAAAATAACTTTTGTTTATTATTTTATTTATTATTGCAGACTGACTCAATCAAATTCCAATGAACAAATCCCAAATTCCAATCTAAGTTGATTTATTGATTTCAATATTATCTTTGTTGAGATTTAGAATCTATGGTTCGGAATTTGGAATTTCAAAAGGCTACGGGGATTATAATTACAAATAATAGGAACGAAAAAATAGTTGAATTTAGATTTTCATTGCTATTTTTATTATAATTTTCATTTAGAAACTCGTAACCCGAAACCCGTACCCCGAAACCCGTAAATCCTACACTTTCACGAGACACGCACGATGAGGCTATTTAAGCGTCAAATGGTAATTTTATGCCTTTATATAAAATTGGACTTATTGGTGATAATGTGTTCGCCAATTTTGAGTTTTGAATTAAAAATTTTGGTTCTTTGACAATTTGGGTGGTAATACTTTTTGAAATAGAACTCTGCCCCAAACCTATAAGGTTTTCAAAACCTTATAGGTTTATAATCAGCGAGTTATCTCTATTTTTTACACCAAAAATAAAAAGAAATGATTTTACCACCCAAATTGTCAAAGAACCAAAATTTTAAATAAAAAAACAAAGTGAAATTTGACAAGTTTATCTAAACCATAAAAGTAGTTGACACTTTCGGAATCTGATTTTTAAATTTGAAAAAATAATTTAAACCTCCGTTTACTAAACTTCAAAGAGTTTAGTAAACGTACATAAGGCACTAATTTTTAGGCTATTACAAATTTAGGTGACATGCTTATGTTTACTAAACTCGAAAAGTTTGGTAAACGGACGACTTACATTTTGTGTAATATTAATTTCATAAAGTGTCAATCAGTCAGATAAAATTGTCTATAATCTCAACTCTGATAATCAGTAATTTGCAATCCCATATAGCTATCGGGATGTCATTCAGTGAATTGTAAAAAAAACTATGAACTATGAACTGGCAACTATGAACTGATAGCCAGAAAATACAAACGAAATATGAGAAATTTTACAACTATGAAGCGTATTGTGAGAATGATTATTGTGCTGATGAGCGCGATGTGGATGACTAACGAAGCCAAAGCAACACATGCTATGGGAGCAGACCTTACCTACGAATGTGTTGGTCCGAATCAATATAGAGTGCAACTTCAGTTTTTTAGAGATTGTAATGGTATCACACCGGAAACGGACTATATCGTGACGGCAACTTCTGCTTCTTGTAGTTCTGAAATTATCATTTGGGTCAACCAACAAGGCGCACCCGAAGTCATTACGCCGCTATGTCCCGGCGAGGCGGATGTCTGCCTTAGTCCTGCGGGTACATTTGGTGTAGAGCAATATACTTACACGGGATTAGTTACACTGCCGGAATGTGCGCCCGGCGGCGATGATTGGGAATTGTCGTGGGAGCTTTGTTGTCGAAACATTGCCATTACAACACTGACTGTTTCCGACACACAGGAATTTTACGTCACTGCGAACCTTGACAATACGGTTGCAGATTGTAACTCTTCTCCTACATTTTTGAATTTTCCCACACCATTTACCTGTGCAGGGCAAGAAGTGTTTTATAATCACGGTGCAGTTGATGCCGATGGCGACAGCCTCGTATTTAGCCTTGCCAATTGCCAACGTGCAGGTGGTTTGGATGTTAATTATGAATTAGGATTTAGTGGAATCAACCCACTTTTAACCACAGGGGGCGTCAATATAGACCCTACTACAGGCGCACTCACCTTTACGCCTTCCGCAATTCAAGTCGGTGTAATGTGTGTCAGAGTAGATGAATATCGAAACGATGTATTGATAGGTAGCGTAGTGCGTGATATTCAATTTACCATCATCGCTTGCGAAAATACCCTCCCCGCAGCGACCGACATTGACGGTGTCTGCAATGACGGCGGAGCAACTTTTGAAATCTCCGCCTGTGCCAGTGCCAACGAAGAGTTTTGTTTCGACATACAAGCCTGCGATGACGACGATACCGACATCGTGACAATGGAATGGAACGAAGCCATTCCCGATGCTACATTCACCGTCATGGGCAGCCCCGAACCCATCGGTACATTCTGCTGGACACCCACTATTGACGATTTGGGGGCTCACTCCTTTACGGTTTTAGTCGCGGATGATGCTTGTCCGCTTTTAGGAACAAACACCTACACCTACACCATCGAAATCGTTGACAATCCCAACGAACCTGTCGATGCAGGAATGGACGCCCAAATCTGCCTCGGCGAATCCACACCCCTTAGCGCAAGCTCTAATGCCTCAAA
The DNA here is from genome assembly GCA_937930625.1 of uncultured Saprospiraceae bacterium. Lineage (GTDB taxonomy): Bacteria > Bacteroidota > Bacteroidia > Chitinophagales > Saprospiraceae > JAHDEO01. The sequence continues at coordinate 11,273 of CALHBW010000565.1, forward strand.
TATCGTCAGCTACGAATGGTCGCCCACAACCGGACTTTCTAACCCCAACTCTGCCAACACCGAAGCATCTCCTGCTTCTACTACAGTTTACACCCTTACAGCTTTATATGATGATGGCTGCCAAGCCTCCGACGAGGTAACGGTCACTGTAGCCGATGCCCCGAATATCTTGATATTTCCCACAGAAGCTACGATTTGTCCCGGAGCTAATGCTGTATTTTTTGCAGGAATTGGTGCTGGTGCAGAGGTTCAGTGGTTTGATGAAAATGATGATTTAGTGCAAACAACGACATCAGGTATGCCGTTTACGCCCTCGCCTGATGAAAGTACGACTTACACTGCGATAGTTACAGATACCAATGGCTGTACCAACACAGCAATGGCATCCGTCAATATCGGTGCGATACAAACCGCAGTATGTACCAATGTATATGTTACCCAAAATGCAATGGACGGACAAGGCGACGGTTCGCAAGACAATCCCGCTAGTATAGGCGATGCAATGGATATGGCAATGTGTAATAATACCGTCATCAAAATGGCAGCAGGTACATATAACATAGATGCACCATTACAACTGTCAAGTTATCTTACATTAGAAGGTGGTTTTGATGCCACTACATGGGACAAATCAAGTCAAGCGGGAGCAACAACCATTCACCGTACTGCCAACAACCCCGAAGGACCGCCCGAAGCACAAAGACTCGTTGCGCTTCAAGCGAATGGCGCAGTAGGCTTTCGTTTGCAAGACCTCACGATTACTACAGATGATGCCCCCATGACTATGCAAGAAGGAATATCTACTTACGGTATTCACCTTTTAGGATGTTCGGATTATGATATTATGCGTTGTCAAATATTGCCGGGAAATGCTTCGGCGGGTGAGGATGGTGCTATTGGTGCTACCGGAATGAATGGTGAAGATGGAGAAGACGCAACAGGACAAACTGGTGCTGCAGGTGGCGGACCAAATGGTGGAAATGGTGGAGATGGTGGAGACAATGATTTTTTCGATGGTTTGGATGGTGTTCAGGGAGGTGGGCCAAATGGAGGAATAGGTGGAGTTGGTGGTCTGACTACCCCATCGGGTATTTGTAGATGTAGTATTTTTTCAACTAACGAGTGTGGTCTTCCCGGAGAAAATGGAGGAGATGGAGGAGATGTAGGAGATGGAATGGCAGGTTCTCCACCAAATGTTATCGCTGGATTCTTGGTACCCGGTTTGGCTGGAGAAGATGGAGAAGATGGTGAGATAGGTAGCGGTGGCGGTGGCGGTGGCGGCGTAGGTGGATCAATCATTAGTGCTGGCGGCGGCGGCGGCGGCGGTGGCGGTGGTGGACAAGGTGGACAAGGTGGCACAGGCGGACATAGTGGCGGTAACTCAATCGGAATTTTTATTACTGCAAATGGAGCAAATGGAAATATTGATGCGACATTTATACAGGTCGGAAATATAGGACAAGGCGGAACAGGCGGACAAGGCGGAAGCGGCGGAATAGGGGGACAAGGTGGAATAGGTATTCAAAGCAATGGAATATGTAATAGTCATGAAGGAGTAGGTGGTAACGGTGGCGATGGTAGCCGTGGCGGCGACGGTGGCGACGGCTCACCCGGCGAAGCCCACAACATCTACTTCGATTCCGGTAATCCACTCGTCAACCAAGACGACAACACCGACCTCGCAGCTCAACCAGTCATCACAGCCTCCAACGTCAACTGCACCAACCTAGACGTAGATTTCACAGGAAATGGCACATGGAGCTTCGCGCCCAACACCCTCGCAAGCGGACCCGCGCCCATCTCCGGCACGAGTACTACCGCAGCATTTAGCAACTTAGGACGTTATGATGTCATCAATAATGGTGTCACCTATGCAGGTTTCCATAATGTCGCACTCGACGGTCAGGCAGACCCCGACATCTCGACTGATGCCATGATGATTAGTGCAGATACCTTCCAACTTTGTGTTGGTGATGCAGCTTCATTTAGCACAGATATTTTAGCGGATGAATACCATTGGGATTTCAATGGAGCAATTCCAAACCCATCATTGACCACACAAAATATTACCCTCGAAACATTCAACACCCCAAGCGACGATATGCCCTTTGAAATTAGTCTTTTCGTGACAACAGACTGCTGTGGCGATTCTCCTGCACGCACCATTTACCTCTGGGTGGACGACACCACAGCCGGATCCATCACAGGAAATGGCGAGATTTGCGAAGGAGAGCGCACCACGCTCACCCTCGAAGGCATCGACCCCAATTCGATAGTTACATGGACACCAACGGCAAGCGTCAGCGTAATGTCCCAAACACAAGTAGAAGTTTTCCCCACGACAACCACGACTTACATTGCGACTGTCACCAGCGAAAGAAACAC